>JBGSJD010000597.1:0-7262 GCA_041742195.1 Hyphomicrobiaceae bacterium | reverse complement strand
GGGAAGCCGAGGCTGGTCCGGCCGTCCTGCGCGGCCCGGGAGGCCGCCACCTGACCCCGGCCCAGGTCTCGCGCGGGGCCATGTTGTCGACCGAGGTCTCCCGCGAACTTGCAGGAGAGATGCGTCGGCGCTGCCCGGTGTGATAGGAAAGTGCCGCCCCCCTTTCCGCGTTACCCGATCGATCCCATATCCGGCCGGCTCCGAGCGTCATAGGCGCGTGTCAGACCAGTCGCACCTTCCCACCATCCGGTCCCTTCCCACCCCTTGCTTCGGTGTCCCATGGATCTCGACACGATCGTGCAGTCGACGATGGCCTTCATCAAGGAGCATCGGGCCTGGGCGGCACCCGTCGTCTTCGTGCTGGCGTTTTTCGAATCGATCGCCTTCATGTCTCTCGTTCTGCCCTTCTGGGGCATGCTGGTCGCGATCGGCACCGTCATCAGCGCCACCGGCGGGGCCGACTTCTGGATCGTGACGGCGGCCGCGGCGGTGGGCGCGGCGCTCGGCGACTGGGTATCCTACTGGATCGGTTATCACTATCATGAGCAGATCGCCCGCATGTGGCCGATCAACCGCTACCCGAACCTGATCCCGCAAGGCCACAAGTTCTTCGAGAAGTGGGGCGCCGGCGCGATCTGGCTCGGCCGCTTCTCAGGGCCGCTCCGGGCCTCGATCCCGATCATTGCGGGCGCCGTGCAGATGCCGCGCGTCCAGTTCCAGATCGCGAACTGGGGTTCGGCCGTCTTGTGGGCGGTCGTCCTGATGTTCTTCGGCGATGCCCTCGGTCAGGTCTGGACCGCGATCCACAGTCACTTCGGACGCTAGCCGTCGGTGCGGTCCGGGAGCATCCCCTGATGTCCATCGAAGCCGCCTGGGCAGCAGCAACGGCCTTTGCCAGGACGCACATCGCCTGGGCGGAGCCGATCGTATTCGCGCTTGGCTTTGCGGAGGGCATTCCCGCCCTGTCATTCTTCGTGCCGTCGAGCGCGCTCTTCCTCGCGATCGGTGGCGCGCATTCCGCGGTCGGCGGCGAGTTCTGGATGCTGTGGCTGGCGGCCAGCGCGGGGGCAGCACTCGGCGACTACGTGACCTACTCGCTCGGCAGATGGCTGCGCCACGACGTCGAGCGCCTCCGCTACTTCGCCGTCCACCCTGACGCCCTCGAACGCGCGCACGCGATCTTCGAGCGGTGGGGTCCCCTCGCGGTCCTCGGCGGCAAGTTCACCGGCTTTGCGCGCCCCTTCATCCCGGTCGCAGCCGGCATCGTCGCCATGCCGCTGCCGCAGTTCGTTGCTGCAAGCGCCGTCTCCTCGATGGCCTGGGCCGCTGTTTTCCTCGCCCCCGGCTATGGCCTGAGGTTCCTCGTCGACTGATGCGCCACGCTTTGCGCCGCCGCCGGCCAAAACTCTCCCCCGCCAAACTGACGACAGCCTTGTGAAATGGCGGGATTCCGACTAGGTCTCGCGCCCAACGCATCACTCATCGACGGAGCAGACCATGCCGAGCAGCCCGGGCGCACGTTCCCCGCGCAACATCGAGAAGCGCAAGCGCAAGGCGAAGCGGGCCGCGGCGCCGAAGAAGGCGACCAACGCCGTCGGCGCGACCATTGCCGCGCGTCAGCGCTCCAAGAAGGCCGCCAATCTGCGGCGCGGCGCCGTGAAGGTCGCCGCTTCGGCCTGATCTTCCCGGTTGGACCGGCTATCACTGACGGCCCGGGATGCACCGCAGTCCGGGCTTTTGGTGTTGCAGCCGCACGACCGGTCACCGGAAGAGCAGGTCGTAGATGGGATGCAGCGGCGACGCTCCGGCCATCAGGTTGATGCCCGCCAGCGACTTGAGCAGATAGAGACCGAGGACGATCGTGCCGGCGGTACCGGCGACGATCAGCAGCAGCGTGCCGAGGACGAGCCCGGCCGTCGCATAGGGCCTCCGCACCCGCACAACCGGCGCCCCCTCCGTGATGCGCCGCTCGGAGGATCGACGCTCGCTCCCGAACCGCAGATGCAGGTAGTAGGGCCGTCCAGCCACCTCGAGCCCGAGCCGACAGACGCGCGCCTCCCCTGCCAGACGGCCGTCCTTGGCCACCCGATCCGACGACTCGCTGGTCGCTGTCTGCTGATCCACTGCCAAGCCCGCTCGAGACTGACGTCGGAGCCTAGCCCGGCCGCCTTAACGACCTCGAAATGCGCCCCGCTCGACTACCCGCCGAACGCCGGCCCGAACCGGTTCGAGCGCGGGAACCCTTTGGGCACCACCTTGCCGGCTTGTGCCCGCTCGCCAACCCACTCCCGCAGCTCGGACCACGACAGCGTGAACGTCCGCCCCGCCGGATCGAGCCACGTGAGCCCCGCCGATTTCTGGAATACGCGCACATCGGAGAGCGCGCCGTCCTTGAACCGCTGCAGATAGACGCCCTTGCCACGGCCCATCTCGTTCACCTCGGCAAGACTGAAGACGAGCATCTTCCGGTTGTCGCCGACGGTCGCCACCTGATCGCCGATGGCCGGAACGCACACCCGCGCCTCGGCGCCGGTATCGACGTTGAGCACCTGCTTGCCCTTCCGCGTCGATGCGACGACATCGTCCTCGGGGACGACGAAACCATGCCCGGACGTCGCCGCGACGAGCAGCTTGCGGCCCGGCTCGTGGACGAAGATCTCGACGAAATCCGCCGTCTCCTCCACGTCGACCATCAGCCGCAACGGCTCGCCCTGGCCCCGACCACCCGGCAGCTGGCTCGCTTCGAGCGTGTAGAATTTGCCGTTCGTCGAGAACACCAGGATCTTGTCGGTCGTATAGGCCTTGATCGCGCGCTTGAACGCATCGCCCTGCTTGAACTCGACCTTGGCCAGGTCGTCCTGATGGCCCTTGAGCGCCCGCACCCAGCCCTTTTCCGACAGCAGGATCGTCACCGGCTCCTTCTCGATGAAGGCCTGATCCAGGTCGATCTCGACCGTCGGCGCGTCCTCGACGGCTGTCCGACGCTTGCCGAGCGGCGTCTTCTTCGACCACGTCTCCCGTATCCGGCGCACTTCGTCGCCGATCTGCTCCCACTGCTTCTCGTCGGAGGCGACGAGCGACTGCAGCGCCCGCTGCTCGCCGGAGAGCTTGTCGTGCTCGGCCCGGATCTCCTGTTCCTCGAGCCGCGACAGCGACCTGAGCCGCAGATTGAGGATCGCCTCGGCCTGCACGTCCGAGAGCCCGAACGTACTCATCAGCTTGGCTTTCGGCTCGTCCTCGTAGCGGACGATACGGATCACCTCGTCGATGTTGAGATAGGCGATCAGGTAGCCGGCGAGCACCTCGAGCCGGTGCGCGATCTTCGCGAGCCGATGCTCCGTGCGCCGGACCAGCACCTCCTGGCGATGCTCGAGCCAGAGCCGCATCACGTCCCGGAGGCCGAGCACGGCCGGGATCTGTCCCGCCGTCAGCACGTTCATGTTGAGGCCGAACTTGATCTCGAGTTCGGTGAGCTTGAACAGGCTCTCCATCAGCACGATCGGATCGACGGTACGTACGCGGGGCTCAAGCACCAGCCGCACGTCCTCCGCCGATTCGTCCCGCACGTCGCCGAGCAGCGGCAGCTTCTTTTCCTGGAAGAGCTCCGCGATCTTTTCGTAGAGCGCGCCCTTGCGCACCTGATAGGGGATCTCGGTAACGACGATCTGATAGCCGCCCCGCCCCGTGTCCTCCCGATGCCATTTCGCCCGGAGCCGGAAGCTGCCCCGCCCCGTGCGATAGGACTCGATCATCGTCTCCTTGGGCTCGACCAGCACACCGCCCGTGGGAAAATCAGGCCCCTGGATGAACTCGAGCAGCTTCTCGACCGTCGCATTCGGATGCTTGATGAGATGCAGGAGCGCCTGGCACACCTCGTCGACGTTGTGCGGCGGGATGTTGGTCGCCATGCCGACCGCGATTCCCGAGGCGCCGTTGGCGAGCAGATTGGGGAACGCCGCCGGCAGGACCGACGGCTCCTGCTCCTTCTCGTCGTAGTTCGGGCGGAAATCGACGGCGTTCTCGTCGATGCCTTCGAGCAGCGCTTCCGCGATCGTCGTGAGGCGCGCCTCGGTGTAGCGGTGGGCCGCCGGGTTGTCGCCGTCGATGTTGCCGAAGTTGCCCTGCCCGTCGACCAGCGGATAACGCGACGAGAAATCCTGCGCCAGCCGCACCATGGCGTCATAGATGGCGCCGTCGCCGTGCGGGTGCAGCTTGCCCATCGTGTCGCCGACGACGCGGGCCGACTTCATGTAGGCCGACGTCGGCGTCAGTCCCAGATCGCGCATGGCGAAGACGATGCGCCGGTGCACGGGCTTCAGGCCGTCGCGCACGTCGGGAAGCGCCCGATCCATGATCGTTTTCAGGGCGTAGGCGAGATAGCGCTCCTCGAGGGCCACCTTGAGGGGCACGGCTTCGATCGGCCCGGGGCCGGGAAGAATCGGTTTGTCGCTCATAGCCGCTGGTTAGCCGCTCGAAGGCACGGCCTCAAGACGCCACGACCGGTTGTACCGGCGCCCAAGCGTCACATCCCTCGCCTCACGAACTCTGTCGATGAGGCACGCCGGTCGTCGAACCGGGCCTCGGACTATGCTATTTTCGCCACCTCTGAGGCATCGACTGCGGGCGGGCGGTCGCGTTCCGGCCCCATCCGCGCCGCAATTGACGAGCCAGTTGATCGAAACGTGCGGCGCCCACCTTTTCCGGACCGAATCCCAATGCTCCCGTCGTCCCTCACGGCGCGCCTGATCGGCCTGCTGCTGGTCGTGACGCTGGCGGCTTGCGCGGCCTCCGTGCGTCCGGGCGACGACGCCGTATCGACCTCGGCGAACTTCGGCGCCATTCCCCTCTTCAGCACCGACAACAAGCCGCTCGATCCTCCGCCGGGTGCCACCATCGTCGGCAAGGAGGTCAGTCCCGCCCTGCCGACATCCGAGCTGAACGTCCTCGCCATCTCGGGCGGCGGCTCGGACGGCGCATTCGGCGCCGGCGTCCTGAAGGGCTGGACCGAGAGCGGCAAGCGTCCTGTCTTCAACATCGTCACCGGCGTGTCGACCGGCGCATTGATCGCGACGTTCGCCTTCCTCGGCTCGGCGTGGGACGGGGAGATCGAGCGCTTCTACACCCGCGTCACGAACGACGAGATCTATCAGAGCCGGGGCATCGCCGGCCTCTTCGACGAGAGCCTCTACGACACGGGGCCGTTCCGTTCCATGGTCGAGAAGGTGGTGACGCCCCGTCTCCTCGACGCGGTCGCCGCCGAGCACGCCCGGGGCCGCCGCATCTACGTCGCGACCACGGATCTCGACAACGGCACCGTCGTGGTCTGGGACATGGGCGGCATCGCGGCAAGCGGCCATCCGAACCGCCTCGACACCTATCGCGATGTCCTGGTCGCGTCGGCCGCGTTCCCCGGCTTCTTCAAACCCGTCTACGTCCGCAACGCCGCCAACAAGGGCGGACCACGCATGCACGTCGACGGCGGCGTCAAGGCGCCGATCCTGCTGCGCTCGTTCATGGTCGAAGGCCCGCAGAAGAAGAAGACCGTCTACATGCTGGTGAACGGCAAGCTGTCGCTCGAAGCCGAAGCGACGAGCCCCGTGAAGGCGACCGTCCTCGGCATCACGCGCCGCTCGGTCTCGGAGCTGATGCGCGGCCTCACCTACAAGACGATCTATCAGGCCTACGTGACGACGCGGCAGGCCCGCAGCCAGTTCCGTATCCTCTACGTGCCGGACACGGTGAAGGACATCGACGACCCGCTGCGCTTCCAGCCGAAGGAAATGCGCCGGCTGTTCGACGTCGGCCGCACCATCGGCCGATCCGGGTCGAGCTGGGGCGTCGAGCCGCCGCGCCTCGAAAGCCTGGAGCGCGTCGAGGGCACCGATCCCGTGCCCGCCCCGGCACGCAAGAAGCCCCGTCCGGCGTCGGCCTCTGTCCAGCCCGCCCGCTGAGGGCGCTAGTCGACAGGCACGAACGAGGCCGTGATCTTTCGCATCTCGGGGAGCAGCACGTCCGCGTCCTGCGACGGCATCTGCCCGACGATGCGGAAGTACCCACCGTCCTGGCCGCGAATGAGCGTCTGCATCACCGTGACCGGGGTTCCATCCGCCTTGTCGAGGGCGTTGGCGACGAGTTCGATCGCCTCGAGCCCCGCGATCACGCCCCGCGACCGGTCCACGACCTTGACCTCCTTGAGCCCGCTCAGCCCGGCAAGCAGCGTCTCCGCGAACGCTTCATCCCCGGGCACCACCCGCTTGTCGAGCGACGGCGCCACGATCAGAAGCGCCCGCTTCTCCTTGGGCTTCTGCGGCTCGAGCCGACCGTCGAGCGTGTAGGCGTGCGTCGTGCCGAGGATCGTCCCGGCGGCCTTGAAGGGCCCGAGATATCCAAGCTGGAACAGAGCCTTGGCCACGGCCGCCCGCTCGGCGACGCGCGCCGATGCGAGCACCGCCTCGATGGCGCTCGCGGTGACGGCTCCGTCCCGGATCGCCTGACGCGGAACGTTCGCCGTGATCAGCGCCGTCACCCCGTCCTCGCGGAAGGCGAACAGGAATTTGTCGACGAGCCCCTGCGCGCTCTTTTGCTCGCCCTTGAGGTAAAGATAGCTCCCCTCGCGCGGCAGCTTGGCCAGGGCCGCCTTCTCGATGCCCTTGGCCTGCAGCGCCTCGGGCGTCAGCCCCGTTGCCAGTTGCTCGTAGGCGACGGCCGGCATCTCGACGATCACCAGTGAGGCGCCGATGTCGGACCGGACGAAGCCGGAGAACTGGCGTGCCACCTCGAACCCGTCGGGCACGTCGAGGGCCACACGGCTGGCCGGGGCCTGCTGCACGCGGGCCGCGGCCGGCACCATGGGGGCCGCAAGCGCAAGGCTGGCGACCAGGACGGCAAGCGCAAGGGTCCGAAACGGCCGCATGGCGTCTCCCGCAGGTTCGAGTCTGAGTTGTCCGGCGCCACAATGAAAAGAGATGAGGCCAATTTGCGGCATTCGCGGCCCCCACGCGGCATGGCAAGAGGAGTCGTGGGCATGGAATTGCAGGGTGTGGCGCGATGGCGACGGTCGATCTCGACAGGATAGCGGACATCGTCCGCGACGTTGCGGCGACCGAAATCATGCCGCGCTGGCGCAACCTCGGCCGCGACGACGTACAACGCAAATCGCCGGCCGGCGATCTGGTGACGATCGCCGACCACGCCGCCGAGGTCGCCCTGACGCGAAGGCTCGCGGACGCCCTTCCCGGCTCCATCGTCGTCGGCGAGGAGGC
>JBGSJD010000596.1:0-2348 GCA_041742195.1 Hyphomicrobiaceae bacterium | reverse complement strand
AGCCACGGCATCGCGAAGCGGCCCGGCGCCAGCGAGCCCCGGCCGGCGCGCGGCGTCGACGAGAGCGAGAGCGGCGAGACGACCGGCGACAAGAAGCAGGCCGACGCGCTCAACACCTACTGCGTCAATCTCAACAAGAAGGCGCGGGACGGGAAGATCGATCCGCTGATCGGGCGCGAGTCCGAGGTTCTGCGGACGATCCAGGTGCTCTGCCGCCGCTCGAAGAACAATCCGCTGTTCGTCGGCGATCCCGGCGTCGGCAAGACGGCGATCGCGGAAGGCCTCGCGCGGAAGATCATCCGTGGCGAAGTGCCGGAGGTGCTCAAGAGCGCCGTCATCTTCTCGCTCGACATGGGTACGCTGCTCGCCGGCACGCGCTATCGCGGCGACTTCGAGGAGCGGCTCAAGGCCGTGATGAAGGAGATCGAAGCCTACCCGGGCGCGATCCTGTTCATCGACGAGATCCATACGGTCATCGGCGCGGGCGCGACGTCGGGCGGGGCCATGGACGCCTCGAACCTGCTGAAGCCGGCACTCCAGTCAGGCACCGTGCGGTGCATCGGCTCGACGACCTACAAGGAGTACCGGCAGCACTTCGAGAAGGACCGCGCCCTGGTGCGGCGGTTCCAGAAAATCGACGTGAAGGAGCCGACGGTCGAGGACACCATCGAGATCATGAAGGGCCTCAAGCCCTATTTCGAGGAGTTCCACAAGCTCAAGTACACGAACCAGGCGATCAAGGCCGCGGTCGAGCTTTCGGCCAAGTACATCCACGACCGCAAGCTGCCGGACAAGGCGATCGACGTGATCGACGAGACGGGAGCGTCGCAGATGCTGGTGCCGGAGGGCAAGCGTAAGAAAAAGATCACCGTCAAGGAAGTCGAGGAGACCGTCGCCACCATGGCGCGGATCCCACCAAAGACCGTCTCCAAGTCCGACGCCGAGGTCATGGCCAACCTCGAGAAGGACCTGAAGCGGCTGGTGTTCGGCCAGAATGCGGCGATCACGGCGCTGGCGTCGGCGATCAAGCTGTCGCGGGCCGGGCTGCGTGAGCCCGAGAAGCCGATCGGCTGCTACCTGTTCTCCGGCCCGACGGGTGTCGGCAAGACCGAGGTCGCCAAGCAGCTCGCGTCGCTGATGGGCATCGAGCTGCTGCGCTTCGACATGTCGGAATACATGGAGAAGCACACGGTCTCGCGGCTGATCGGCGCGCCTCCGGGATACGTGGGCTTCGACCAGGGCGGGCTCCTGACCGACGGAATCGACCAGCATCCGCACAGCGTGCTGCTGCTCGATGAAATCGAGAAGGCGCATCCGGACCTGTTCAACATCCTCCTGCAGGTGATGGACCACGGCAAGCTGACCGACCACAACGGCAAGCAGGTGGACTTCCGCAACGTCATTCTCATCATGACGACGAACGCGGGCGCGTCCGACATGGCCAAGGCCGCGATCGGCTTCAACCGGTCGAAGCGGGAAGGCGACGACGAGGAAGCGATCAACCGGCTGTTCACACCGGAGTTCCGCAACCGTCTCGATGCCGTCGTGTCGTTCGCGCCGCTGCCGCCCGAGGTCATCACGAAGGTGGTCGAGAAGTTCGTGTTCCAGCTCGAGGCGCAGCTCGCCGACAGAGGGGTTACGATCGAACTCGGCGAAGACGCGACCCATTGGCTCGCGGAGAAGGGCTACGACGCCAAGTTCGGCGCGCGGCCACTCGCCCGCGTGATCCAGGAGCACATCAAGAAGCCGCTGGCGGAGCAGCTGCTGTTCGGCAGCCTCATCAACGGCGGGACGGTGCGCATTCTGGTGAACGGCCAGGGCGACGCGCGCAAGCTCGGCTTCGAGTACATCGCCGCCGATCCGACGAAGAAGGTCAAGTCGCAGGACGAGGAGGAGGAGGACGAGGCCTCCGAAACCGGTGGCGCCGACGCTCTCGTCGGAGCGCCGGCCAAGAAGTCGCTGCCCGGTCCCAAGGGCTCGGGTGAGGGCGGTCGTCCGCCCGGCGCCGTGCCGAGCATTCCGCGGCGCAAGAAGGACGATTGATACGGTCGCCGGATCAGACAGATGACCGAGGCCCGCGTCGCAGCTCGCTACGCGGGCCTCGTCATGTCGAGGCGACAGCCCTCGGCCTTCCGAGAGACAAGTGATGCGACTTCAGGTCTTTTCAGATCTCCACATGGACGTGCGCGACGTCGCCTGCCCGCCGCTTGCGCCGGGCGTCGACCTCGTCGTCGTCGCCGGTGACGTCTGCGAGGGGATCGATCGGGCCATGGCGTGGCTCCGGGCGGCCCTCGGACCGCGCGTCGAGATCGTGCTCGTCGCGGGGAACCACGAGTACTTCGCGCGGG
>JBGSJD010000595.1:0-2900 GCA_041742195.1 Hyphomicrobiaceae bacterium | reverse complement strand
CCCGCAAGGTGATCAACGGCCTCGCGCGCCGGACCGTCATGCTGAAGCGCGGCTGAGGCGCCCGGTCAGGCGACCGGCGAGCCGAGATCGATGACCACGATTTCGGGCGGCACGCCGATTCTCACGGGCAGGCGCGCCACGCCGAGACCGCCCGACACCACGAGATGGCGGTCGCGCTCGATCACGTGGCCATAGGCATAGCGATTGCCGAACTCCGAAGGCACGATCGGCGAGTAGCCGAAAAGACGCACCTGGCCGCCGTGGGTGTGGCCCGAGATGGTGAGCGCTACCCGCGCCGGAACCTTCGGAAAGATGTCCGGTTCGTGGGCCATCAGGATCACGGGCTCGCCAGCGGGAACTTTCGCCAGCGTGCCCGGGAGGTCGTCGACGCCCCGGAACTGCCGGTAGCGGCCGATCCTCGGGCCGAAGAGCGCGATCTGGTCACCGAGCCCGGCGAGCCAGACCGGCTGGCCGTCTTTTTGCAGCCGGACCGCGTCGTTCTCGTAGACGGGGATGCCGGCACGCTCGAGTTCGCGGCGGCCTTCGACGGGGCCGCGACCACGCACCTGCGCGGCGTGGTCGTCCCACCAGTCGTGATTGCCGAGGACCGCGTGGACGCCCAACGGAGCCTTGAGACGGGCCAGTTCGGCCGCCCATTCGCGCGCCGGCACCTGCCGGGTGAGCATCCTGTGGCTGGCGCCATAGTCCCCCAGCAAAAGGACGGCGTCGGCGCCGAGCCCGTTGGTCCGGTCGACGATCTCGGCGATCCGGGCCGGTGGCATGTAGGGCTCGCCGGCATGGAGGTCTGCGAGGACCGCGAGACGCAAGTGCATCCCGCGGGGCCAGGCGGGCGGCGACAGGTTGTAGCGCCGCACGCCGAGCCGAAAGCGGGGCTCGATCGCCAGCGCGTAACCGCCGAGCCCGAAGCCCGTCAATCCGAGGGCTGCCGCCCCCTTCAGGAGCATGCGCCTCGTCAATCCAGAACGTGACGGCAAATGGCTTCTCCCGACAACGAGGCACGGGCCGGCCCGCACGCCTCATAGACAGATGGTTGCCCGGTCAGTATCACGGGGCACCTAAACAATGTCTCAGCCGAGGTTTGCCATGCAGGTCGACGAGGCGACGGTCAAGCGCATCGCGCGACTGGCGCGCATCCGGATCACCGACGACGAGGCGAAGGGCCTCGAAGCCGAGCTGACGAGCATCATGGCCTGGGTCGAGCAACTCGACGAGGTCGATACGGATGGCGTCGAGCCGATGACCCGGGTCGTGCCGATCAAATTGCGCATGCGCGACGACGTGGTGACGGATGGCGGCATAGCCGACGACGTGACGCGCAATGCGCCGCTCTCCGACGACCACTTCTACGTCGTCCCGAAGGTCGTCGAATAGTCGAGCCGCCACCCGGCACATCATCGGGCGCGCAGGCTGGCGTTCCAGAACGAGCATTCCGAACCATGACCGAACTGACCAAGCTCACCCTCGCCGAGGCCCGCAAGGGGCTCGTCGCCAAATCGTTCTCGGCGGTCGAGCTGACCGAGGCGTTCATTGCGGCGATCGAGGCCGCCAACCCGCATCTCAACGCCTACGTGCTGCCGACGCCGGAGCATGCGCTCGCTCAGGCGCGCGCGAGCGATGCACGCATCGCCGCCGGCACGGCGCGGCCGCTAGAGGGACTGCCCATCGGGCACAAGGACCTTTTCTGCACCAAGGACGTGCGCACCACGGCCTGCTCGCGCGTGCTCGGCGAGTTCAAGCCGACCTACGAATCGACCGTCGGGCAGAATCTCTGGGATGCCGGGGCGATCATGCTCGGCAAGCTCAACAACGACGAATTCGCCATGGGCTCGTCGAACGAGACGAGTTGCTTCGGGCCCGTCGTGTCGCCTTGGCGGCGGATGCGGAACGGGCAGGCCGACAACGCCAAGCTGGTGCCCGGCGGATCCTCGGGCGGGTCGTCGTCGGCAGTGTCGGCGGATCTCTGCCTCGCGGCGACGGCGACCGATACGGGCGGCTCCATCCGGCAGCCGGCGGCCCTCACGGGGACGGTCGGCATCAAGCCGACCTACGGGCGGTGCTCGCGCTGGGGGATCGTGGCGTTCGCCTCGTCACTCGACCAGGCAGGGCCGATCGCCAAGACCGTCGAGGATGCCGCGCTGATGCTGCGGCAGATGGCGAGCTTCGACGCGAAGGATTCGACCAGTGTCGACGCGCCCGTGCCGGACTACACGGCGGTGCTCGGCAAGGGCGTCAAGGGCCTGCGGGTCGGCATTCCGAAGGAGTACCGGGTAGACGGCATGTCGGCCGAAGCCGAGGCGCTCTGGCAGAAGGGCATCGACTGGCTGAGGAGCGCGGGCGCGACCATCCACGACATCTCATTGCCGCACACCAAGTACGCGCTCCCCGCCTACTACATCGTGGCACCGGCCGAATGCTCGTCGAACCTCGCGCGCTACGACGGCGTGCGCTACGGGCTGCGCGTGCCCGGCAAGGACCTGATCGACACCTACGAGGCGACGCGGGCCGCGGGCTTCGGCAAGGAAGTGCGCCGGCGCGTGCTGATCGGCACCTATGTGCTGTCGGCCGGCTACTACGACGCCTACTACCTCAAGGCGCAGAAGGTACGTACCCTCATCAAGCGCGACTTCGACGAGGCGTGGAACTCGGTCGACGTGGTGCTGACACCGACCACGCCGTCGCCGGCCTTCGCGCAGGGCGAGAAATCCGGCGATCCGGTCGCGATGTACCTCGAGGATATCTTCACCGTCACCGTGAACATGGCGGGGCTGCCGGGCATCTCGGTGCCGGCCGGCCTGTCGGGCGAGGGCACGCCGCTCGGGCTGCAGCTCATCGGCAAGCCGTTCGACGAGGCGACGCTGTTCCAGGCCGGGCAGGTGATC
>JBGSJD010000594.1:0-9399 GCA_041742195.1 Hyphomicrobiaceae bacterium | reverse complement strand
CGGCATCGCCGAGCCCTTCGGCGCGGCCTTCTCGACGGCCTGGTCCACGAGCCGCCACACGCGCTGCATGAAGCGGCTGGCGCTCGAAACGCCGGCCTCGGTCCAGATTACGTCGCGCTCGGGCGGGCTGTCCGAGAGCATGAACCACCGCGCGCAGTCGGCGCCGTAGTTGGTGATGATGTCGTCCGGATCGACCAGGTTCTTCTTCGACTTGGACATCTTCTCGATCGACCCGATGACCGCCGGCTTGCCTGTCGCGATCTCGGTCGCGCGCCGCTTGTCACCCTCGCCTTCGAAGGCGACTTCGGTGGGCAGCAGCCACTGTGGGGGGTCGGTGTCGGCGCGCTTGTAGGTCTCGTGGACGACCATGCCTTGCGTGAAGAGGGCGGCAAACGGCTCACGCACGTTGGCCCCGCCCGCATGGCCGGTCTCGCCCATCGCGCGATAGAAGAAGCGCGAGTAGAGGAGATGCAGGATCGCGTGCTCGATGCCGCCGATGTACTGGTCGACGGGCATCCAGTAGTCGAGCGCGGCCTTGTCGGTGGGCGTGTCGGCACCGGGCGCGGTGAAGCGCGCGAAGTACCACGACGAATCGACGAAGGTGTCCATCGTGTCCGTCTCGCGCGTCGCGGCCTTGCCACACGCTGGGCACGCGACGTGCTTCCATGTCGGATGCCGGTCGAGCGGATTGCCCGGCAGATCGAACGTCGCATCGTCCGGCAACGTCACCGGCAGGTCCGTCGCGGGCACCGGAACGATGCCGCAATCACCACAATGCACGACCGGGATCGGACATCCCCAGTAACGCTGCCGGGAAATGCCCCAGTCGCGGAGCCGGTAGTTGACCTTGCGCTGCGCCACCGGCCGGCCGCCCAGCATCTCGCCCTCGAGCCGTTTCGCCACCGCGTCGAAAGCTTCGGCAGGCGTGAGCCCGTCGAGGAAGTGCGAGTTGATCATCACGCCGTCGTCGAGGAACGCGGCGCCGTCCGCCACTTTCGCCAGCGCCGACGCGCGCTTTCCGGCGTCTTTCGGCGCCACCACCGGCACGATGGGGAGCACGTAGGCCGTGGCGAACTCGATGTCGCGCTGGTCGTGCGCCGGGCAGCCGAAAATCGCGCCCGTGCCGTAGTCCATCAGGATGAAGTTCGCGACGTAGACGGGCACCGTCCAGTTGGGATCGAAGGGGTGAACGGCCCGTATTCCGGTGTCGTAGCCCTTCTTCTCGGCGGTCTCGATCTCGGCCACGGACGTGCCCATGCGCCGGCATTCGTCGGCGAAGGCGGCGAGCTTGGCGTCCTTGGCCGCCGCAGCGATTGCCAGCGGATGGTCGGGCGCGATCGCCATGAACGACGCGCCATAGAGCGTGTCGGGTCGCGTCGTGAAGATCTCGAGTTCGTCGTGCACCGCGGGTGCTGTGTGGGCACCTGAAGCGGAACCAATAGCCGCGGGTGCTGTGTGGGCACCTGAAGCGGGAACAATAGCCGGCGCCGTACCGTCAGCGAGCCGCCAGCGCATCATCAGGCCCTCGGATCGCCCGATCCAGTTCTCCTGCATCAGGCGCACTTTTTCCGGCCATTTCTCGAGCGTGCCGAGCGCGTCGAGCAGGTCCTGCGTATAGCGTGTGATGCGGAACGCCCATTGCTCGCGCTCCTGCTGCTCGACCAGCGCGCCGGATCGCCAGCCCCGGCCGTCGATCACCTGCTCGTTGGCGAGCACGGTCTGGTCGACAGGGTCCCAGTTCACCTTGGCTTTCCGCCGATAGGCGAGGTCCGCTGCCAGCATGTCGAGGAAGACGCGCTGCTGGTGCACGTAGTACGACGGATCGCACGTTGCCACCTCGCGGCTCCAGTCGAGCGACAGCCCCATGGACTTGAGCTGGGCCTTCATGGCCGCGATGTTCTGGTAGGTCCACTCGCGCGGGTGCGACTTGCGCTCCATGGCGGCGTTCTCGGCCGGCATCCCGAAGGCGTCCCAGCCCATCGGATGCAGCACGTTGAACCCTTGCGAGCGCTTGAAGCGCGCCAGCACGTCGCCCATCGTGTAGTTGCGCACGTGCCCCATGTGGATGCGGCCCGACGGGTACGGAAACATCTCGAGCACGTAGCATTTCGGCCGCGATGGGTCCGTCCGGGTCAGGAAGGTGGAATTGGTCTCCCACACCTTCTGCCAGTGCTGTTCCCGCTCGGGCGCGTTGTAGCGTTCGGTTGCCATGGATCGTCCAGCATGGATGCCTGTGTTTGGGGCGGTAATGCGGCCTAACCGCCCCTCGGGTCAAGGCTCCCCCGCACGAAGGTGGCGCCGTGGGTCTCGACAGGAGCCGGTCCCCGCGACATCTTCGGCGGGCGGCGACGGGCGCAGCGGTTGTTCCACGTGAATCGCCCCTGCAACCCGGTATCGCGCGCCCGATGTTGCCGAGGGAGGGGGAACCGGCCATGTCCGCGGTCGACGAACTGAAGCGCCTGATCGAGCGGGCCGGGCGCATCGTGGCGTTCACGGGAGCCGGCATCTCGACCGAGAGCGGCATTCCGGATTTCCGCTCGCCCGGCGGCATCTGGACCAAATACCGCCCCATCGAGTTCTCGGACTTCCTCGCCTCCGAAGAGATGCGCCGCGAGAGCTGGCGCCGCAAGTTCGCGACCGACGCGACGATGCGCGCCGCCGAGCCCAACGCCGGCCACCGGGCGCTGGCCCGGCTGGCGGAGGACGGCAAGCTCGTCGCCATCATCACCCAGAACATCGACGGCCTGCATCAGGCCTCCGGCGTTCCCGACGACAAGGTGATCGAGCTGCATGGCAATGCAACCTACGCCGCGTGCCTCGATTGCGGCCGCCGGCATGAACTGGCCTGGGTGCGGCAGATCTTCGACGTCGACGAGACCCTGCCCAAGTGCATGGCGTGCGGCGGCATCCTGAAGACCGCGACCATCTCGTTCGGCCAGGCCATGCCCGAGGCGGCCATGGAGCGCGCCTACGAGGTGACCCGCGAGGCCGACCTGATGCTCACGCTCGGCTCGTCGCTGGTGGTCTATCCTGCGGCGAGCTTTCCGGTCATGGCGAAGCGGCTCGGCGCGAAATACGTGATTGTCAACCGCGAGCCGACCGATCAGGACCAGATCGCCGATCTCGTCATCAACGCCGAGATCGGCGCCACCATGAGCAAGGCCGTCGGCGTCAACTGATCACGGATGAGCGTAAGGCCGCGATCCCGTTGCGTGTTGCCCGTCGAGCCATCATGGTGGGAGCGAGCCGAATTCGCCGACCAGACCGGAACCGACGCTGTGCCCGACGCTGCATCCGCTGACACCCCCGCTGCCCGCCTCGCCGCTGTCCGCGAGCGGATTTCTGCCGCCGCCCGCGAGGCCGGCCGCGATCCCGCCGCGGTGACGCTGGTCGCGGTCTCGAAAACCTTTGATGCCGAACACATCCGCCCCGTTCTCGAGGCCGGGCAGCGCGTCTTCGGCGAGAACCGGGTGCAGGAAGCCAAGGGGAAATGGCCGGGGCTCAAGGCCGATTTCGCGCATGTCGAACTGCATCTGATCGGCCCCCTTCAGTCCAACAAGGCGCGCGAGGCCGTCGAGCTGTTCGACGTCATCCACACCGTCGACCGCCCGAAGATCGCCCACACGCTGGCCACCGAGATGGCCCGAGTCGGCCGTCGTCCGCGCCTTTTCGTCGAGGTGAACACCGGCGAGGAGCCGCAGAAGGCCGGCGCGCTCCCGCGCGAGGCCGCCGAGCTGGTGCGTCTCGCCCGCGACGAACTGGGCCTTCCGGTGGTGGGCCTCATGTGCATTCCGCCGGTCGACGAGGAGCCGGCGCTGCACTTCGCGCTCCTCGCCAAACTGGCGAAGGAACTCGGCCTCGCCGAGCTCTCCATGGGCATGAGTGCCGACTACGACACGGCCGTGAATCTCGGCGCCACCTGCGTTCGCGTCGGCTCCGCCATCTTCGGCCATCGCGGCTGACCCGCGCGGAGCAGCCACGGTGTGGTGCAATCCACAAGGCTGCGCCGCTTTTGTGCCGCACGGGCTGCTAAGATGAGGCCAAATCGATTCGGCGCCTGAGGCGCCCAGCGTCTTGCCGTCTCGTATCCGCGTCCGGCACTGCTCGAGAGCGGAGAACACCCCATGGCCGACGGCAGTGGCAAGCCGGAGAATATTCGACGTCAGGCTGATGCGGCGGCGGCCGATGCGGCGGCCGAAGCGCGCGCGGAGGTCCTGGACGCCGCTGGCGTCGAGGTGCCGGTCAAGCGCCATCCCCGCGCGTCGAAGGCCGTCAAGGGCGGGCTTGAGTGGCACGAGTTCCAGGTCAACGTCTGGATCACCGACCTCAACTCGGTCGAGTTCGGCATCTACCGCCACAGCCGCAACAAGGCCAAGTCCCGGCAGTTTACCTCCGACATGGATATCTACGCCGAGGTGACCGAGAACGGCGAGCGCACGGGCCTGATCGGCTATCGCGAGGATCTCTGGAAGAAGCAGGCTGGCCTCGAGCGCCGCCTCGTCATGAAGCTCTTCAACGAGAGCCTCAACTGGCGGGCTTCCATGGACCTCATGATCGGCCGCTCCCTGCAGCACACCATCGGGGCGCGTGGCGAGCCGGTCACCACCTACGCCATCAACATCGGCAGCCACGAGTACGTGGTGATGCTCGAGCGTTCGGCCAACAAGTGGCCGTTACTCCCCGAGAATTTCTCGTTCTTCATCATGGACAACGGCGAGCCGCGCTTCTATCGGCTGCGCCGCACGCTGCTCAACCTCGGTGGTGACTACACCCTGCTGGACGAGCGGGACCGCGAGGTCGGCCACGTCGACGGCCGCGTCGTCACCATCGGCGGCTACTGGGACTGCCGCATCCGTGCCGACCATGCCAGTTCGCAGCTCGTCATGGTGCTCCAGATGTTCTGCGGCATGCTGGTCTTCAATCGCGGCGCGCGGCGGCATGTGAAGCGCATCTATCGGGACGTGCTCAATGGCGCCCATGTGCCCAAGATCCAGCGCCAGGAATCGGACCTCTACATGAACCCGCGCCGCGTCCGCTGACGGCCGGCTACATCAGCTTGAGAGCTTTCAGGCTGGCGTGGCCGTTGCGGCCGACGATGATGTGGTCGTGGATCGTCACGCCGAGGGGCTGGGCCGCCGCCACGATCATCCGCGTCATGTCGACGTCCGCCCGCGACGGCGTCGGATCGCCCGATGGGTGGTTGTGGACCAGAATAAGCGCGGTCGCCGACAGCTCCAGCGCCCGCTTCACAACCTCGCGGACATAGACGGGCGTATGGTCGACGGTGCCTTCCTGCTGCACCTCGTCCGCGATCAGCTGATTCTTCTTGTCGAGGAATAGAATGCGGAAGCGCTCGCGCTCGTCGAAGCCCTGCGCGGCGCGGCAGTAGCTGAGGACGGCGTTCCACGAGCCGAGCACCTCCCGCTTCTTGACGTCTGCGAGCATCAGTTTCAGCGCGGCGGCCCGGATCAGCTTGATCTCGTCGACCGCCCGCTGCCCAACGCCCTCCACTTCGAGGAGCCGCTCGGTCGGCGCGTTCACGACGTCACCGAACGACCCGAAGCGGGCGATCAGCCGCTTGGCCACGGGCTTGGTGTCACCGCGCGGAAAGACCCGAAACAGGATCATTTCGAGGAGTTCGTAGTCCGCTACCGCCTCGGCGCCACCCTGCCGGAACCGTGTGCGCAGTCGTTCCCGGTGCCCGGCCTTGTCGTCGGCGCCCCTGTCGTCGACGGCCTGGTCGGCTGCAAGCGGCGCGGACATGGCTTGCTCGAAGAAGCAGGCCTGATCCGACGCCGCCGGGCCGGACGCGCCAGCGCTATCCCGCCCGCCTCGCTTGCCGTCGCCTGCCCCCATCGGGCGAATGCCTCAGTTGGAGGGCACCTGATAAGGCGGCCGGTGCAGACCGGCCGGCGAGTAGGTAAACACCTCGCACCCGTCCGCCGTCACGCCGATGGTGTGCTCGAATTGCGCCGACAGCTCCCTGTCGCGCGTCACGGCGGTCCAGCCGTCGGGGAGGATCTTCACCGCGGCCTTGCCGAGGTTGATCATGGGCTCGATGGTGAACAGCATGCCCGGCTGCAGCACGACGCCTTCGCCCGCCTCGCCATAATGCAGGATGTTGGGCCGGTCGTGGAACACCCGGCCGAGCCCATGGCCGCAGAAGTCGCGCACCACGCTGCAGCGCTCCGCTTCCGCAAAGCTCTGGATCGCAGCCCCGATGTGCCCGGTCGTGTGGCCGGGCTTCACCGCCGCGATGCCGCGGCAGAGCGCCTCGAAGGTCACGTCGATCAGCCGCTCGGCCCGCCGCGCAACGTCGCCCACGGTGTACATGCGGCTCGTATCGCCGTGCCAGCCGTCGACGATCAGCGTGACGTCGATGTTGACGATATCGCCGGACTTCAGCGCCTTGGGTCCGGGAATGCCGTGACACACGACGTGGTTCACCGAGGTGCAGATCGAGTGCGTGAAGCCGCGGTAGTTGAGCGTCGCGGGCAGCGCCCCGTTGTCCATCGCAAACTCGAACGCGAGCGCGTCCAGCCGCTCCGTTGTCACGCCGGGCACCACGTACGGGACCAGCATGTCGAGTGCAGCGGCCGCCAGCTGTCCGGCCTTTCGCATGCCGGCGAAGGCATCGGGGCCGTGCAGGGGCACGCGGTTCTCTCGTTGCTGCATGGTGTAGCTGTAGTCGAGATTCGACATGGGCGCACACGGATCCGGAGTTGATGGCGTGCATCGAATGTAGAGCAAAACCGGCTCTGGGCAATTCTCATACACGCCAGAAACAAAGAAACGCCCGGCGATGCCGGGCGTTCTTTTGCGAAATGGTCGTTCAGCGACTGGCGCTTGTCAGGCGGCTGGGCCTTCGGCGGCGGCCTCGCCGGCCGTTGCTTCGGCGAGCAGGCGCTGGGCCTGGCCGACCCAGTCGTTCTTCTCGATGGCGCCTTCGAGCTTGATCGCCTCGTCGACGTTGGCGATGTCCTCGTCCGAGAACGTGGCGATCTGTTCGAACTTGATGCAGCCGAGCTGCATCAGGCGCGCCGCGAGATCGGCCGAGATACCACTGATCTTCGTGAGGTCGTCAGCGTCGCCCTTGGGCTTCTTGAAGCCCTTCCAGGCGGCAGCGAGACGACGCGCGCGTGCGTCGGTCCGCTCGAGGATGCGGGCTGCCTTGCCGCGCCGTCCGCGCAGGTAATAAAGCTTCGCCCGGCGCACGCGGCCGCGGCGGAGAACCTCGATTTCGGCGATGAACGGCGAGTAGATCGGGAACACCCGCTCCACGCCTTCGCCGTAGGAAATCTTGCGCACTGTGAAGCTCTCGTTCACGCCGTGGCCCGACCGGGCGATGCAGACGCCCTCGTAGGCCTGCAGGCGGAACGTGTCCTTCGCGACTTCCGGCTTCTTGGCGCCCTTGGCCGGCGCCTTGCCCTTCGCCGGACCCGGATCGCCTTCGGAAACCTTCACCATGACCTTCAGCGTGTCGCCCGGGCCGAACTCAGGCACGCCCCGCTTGGCGAGAACGGCCTGCATCTGCTCTTTCTCGAGCTGTTGAATGATGTTCATTGTTGCTTGTCCTTATTGGTTCATCATGCGCAGAGGAGCCGGTCGCCGGTCCACGGAGGTTTGTGGAGCGAACGGCTCGTGCAGGCCCTCGTGGAGGGCTCGCCCTGAGCTGGGCAGGTTCGGAAGCGCGCTGAATACCCGATACCGCGCCTTTTGTCGATACGCGGGCGCGGTGCGGCTGGTCAGCCGCCCATGGTCAGCACGATCTTGCCGAAATGGGCATTGGCCTTCATGTGCTCGAGCGCGGCAGCGGCCTGCTCCAGCGGGTAGGTGCGATCGATCGGCAGCGCGATTTTTCCGGCCTCGACGCTGGGCCAGAGGTCTTCGCGCATCAACCGGTTGATCTCGCGCACCTCGGCGACCGAGCGGGTCCGGAACGTGACGCCGATGTAGTCGATCCGACGGGCTGCGTGCAGATCGAAGTCGAAATCGCCGTGGAACCCACCGAGCCGGCCGACGTTGACGATCCGGCCGAGGATCGCTGTCGCCTTCAGGTTCTGGTTGGCGACGTAGCCCGAGATCTGGTCGACGATCAGCTCGACGCCCTTGCCGCCCGTCGCTTCGAGCACCTGGTCCGCCCACGCGGGATCCCGGCTGTCGACCGCCATGTCGGCGCCGAACTCCTTGAGCCGCTCCCGCCGCTCGGCGTTGGTCGACGACCCGATGACGAGCCTGGCGCCCTTCTGCTTCGCGATCTGCAGCGCGACGAGGCCCACGCCCGAGCTGGCGCCCTGGATCAGCACGGCTTCGCCGGCCTTGAGACGCCCCGCCGTCACCACGGCGTTGTGCATCGTCTGCAGGCCGACGGGCAAGGTCGCGGCCTGCTCGTAGCTCATGTTGTTGGCCGGAATCTTGTGCGTCCGCCCCATGTCGGCGACGGCGTATTCGGCATAGGCGGCGGCTGCCGAGCACATCACCCGGTCGCCTGGTTTCACGTGAGTCACGGCCGAGCCGACCGCGGCCACTTCGCCCGACAGCTCAAGCCCGAGAACGGCGCCCGCGCCCCCGGTGGGGCCGTGCATGCGCCCGGACGCCATGATCAGGTCGGCACGGTTGAGGCCCGCGGCGCGGACTTTGACCAGCACCTGCTCTGGGCCCGGCTTGGGTGCCTCGATCTCGCGGATCTCGACACCCTGTTCACCGACGACGGCGGCTTTCATGAAAGTCCTCATGCGTGTTGATGGAGGTGGCGTGACACCTACTCGCCCTTGAACAGGCCCTTGCGCCCCTCGACTGCGATCACGGCGAGGAAAGCACAGATGCCCATCGCTGCGAAGCCGATCGCGAGCGGCCGCGGCGTACCGTCGAAGCTCTGGCCGATGATGCTGCCGAAGATCACGCCCATCACCGTCGTCGACGAGCCGATCAGCGACGACGCCAGCCCCGCCACCTGCCCCACGGGCTGCATGGCGATAGCGTTGAGATTCGGCATGGTGATGCCGAACAGGAAGAAGCAGCCGCCCAGCATCATGGCGAAGGGGATCATCGGCGGCTTGCCGTTCGCCGCCAGTGCGACCATGGCGCCGGCCATGACGATGAAGCAGATGACGCCGGTGTGCGCGAGCCGCCGCATGCCGAGCCGCTGCACGAGCTGCGCATTGGTCATCGCCGCGAGCGCCATCGTGCCCGCGATGGCGCCGAACGCGACGGGAAACAGTTTCCCGAGGCCGAAGTGGTCGACGAAGATCTGCTGGGCGCTCGAAATGTAGCTGACCAGCGTCCCGAACATGAAGCCGGACGCCATGCCGTACCCGACCGTGACCCGGTTGGTCATGATCATGCGCAGCCCGGCCCCGAACCCCATCCGCGGCTGCCCGCTGGCCGCGCGACCGGCGG
>JBGSJD010000593.1:0-6357 GCA_041742195.1 Hyphomicrobiaceae bacterium | reverse complement strand
GGCGGCGGCAGCAGCCCGGTCGTCGGCACGAACGTGGACGCGCTCTTCTTGGCCGGCGCCAGCACCTTGTCCGGATCGTCGAGCTTCACCCACAGACAGGCCGGATGCGCCGCGCCGCCAGCCGCCACCTTGAAGCCCTTGAACGCCGCCGGCTGGAAGAGTTGCGCCAGCGCGTCGGGCTTCGCAGCCAGCAGCGGATCGATCACCGCGAAGCAGTTCTGCACGAACGCCGGCCCCGCCTTCGGCATCTCGACCGTGATCTCGTGCGTCAGGGTTTGCCCCGGCGCCAGCGACACCTCGGCCACGCACGAGAACGGCAACGAGCCGGGCTTCGCCTTGCATGCGAGCGCCGGCTTGATGCTCATGATGTCGGCCTTCACCGGCTTCCCGCCGGCCATCATGTGATCGGCAATCACCACCTCGCCCTTGAACGGCGACGTGCTGGCGTTGGTCAGCGTCAGCTTGAAGGCGCAGTCCTCTTCGGGCTCGCACACTGCCGGCCCCGTCTTCGCGAAGATCAGCCCGACGCCACCTTCGGCGCACGCTTTCCCGATGCCAGCCGGATGGTTGATCGCGACGCAGTTGCGAAAGCCGATATTGCCGCCGAGCACGAGGTCGAGCGTGTCGACCCACACCACGAGTTCCTTGAAGCCCCCCGGCGCGAGCAGCGCCGCCGGCAGCTTGCACGCGAGTTTCCCGTCGAGCCCGACCGAGCAGACCCATTCCGGGCCGTCCGGCTCGGTGAGGGCGACGGGGAGCAACCCGCCAGCGCCCGGCCCCAACAGGATGCGCGTCTCGTCGACGATGTCGATGAAGCCGTCGCCGATGGCGTCGCCGATGTTGCGCACGACGATCACGCAGCGGACCTTGCCGCCGAGACCGACCGCTTCGCAGCGCTTCTCGACCACGATGTTGGGGCCCGACGTCCACACCGGGATCTCCACCCGCTCGGCCGAGTACGTCGCCTGCGCCTCGCACGGCGCGAAGATGGCGACATTGCCGACGTGCCCGAACCGGTCCTCGTCGTCGTAGTTGGCGTCGAAGTCGACGAACCACGCCTCGTAGGGCGGCTCGTTGTCCGGCCGGACCCGCGACTTGTAAATGCCCTGCAATCCCGAGACGAGCCTTGGCCCCCCTCGCGTCACGCGCACGATGTCGGTGCCGGCCCTGAGTTGCTCGCCCGTATGCCACACCGTCTGCCGGCAGCGGCCGTAGTCGACGCGCCCGAACCGGTCGTAGCCGTAATTGAGCGCCACGCCGCCGACCACGCCATGATGATCGGGCGGCATTCCGACGGCGTACTGCTGCGGCTCGGCGAGCCACGCCTTCTGCTGGTCGTCCCAGCCGTAGCGCAGCGCCGATGCTTCCTGCGGCCGCATGAAGGTCAGGTAGTCGTAGCTGCCGAGCAGGCCGCCGCGCTGCGCGAGGTGCATCACGTTCGGCCCGTCGAACAGGATGGTCCCGATCTGGCTCCCCTCCTGGATGCCTTTGACCGTGATCTCGGCCCGCGCATCGTCGGCAAAGCCACCGTCGGGGTTCAATCCCACGGACCAGATCGTCGGCCCCTCGGCGACCGCGTAGTAGAGGCGGTTGTTCTCGACCGCGAGCCCCCACACGCGCCGCGCTGCCGGCGCGAAGCCCCACGTGGCCGGGTTCTCGGTGTTGAACGTCTCCTGCGTGCGGTCCGTGCGATCGGCCGGATCGTAGGCGACCGGCTCGAGGGCATTGGCTGGCCGTGCCTGCGAACCGTGGTCGAAGGCATCGATCAGCTGCCCGTCGAGACCGAGCCGCCAGATCAGCCCCGTCTCGAGGTCCGAGACGTAGAGCTGCCGCGAGCGTGCGTCGAAGGCGATGGCGCCGAGGCCCACGCCGGAATTCTCGAGATCGCCCGTCTTGATGTCCGCAAAGAGCGTGACGGCGCCCGTGCGCCCGTCCACCTTCCAGATGCTTCCCGGCCCGCCGCCATTGCGATCGCCGAACACGCCCGTCATCCATAGCGCGCCGGGCCGCCCGGTCATCACCCGCTCGAGGCGACCATCGGCGCCCGGCGCGACGAGCTGCAGCCCGTGCACCGAGCTCGCCGTCAGATAGACGTTGGGCGGCCCGTTCGTCCCGTCGCCGTCGAACGCCACGCCGAACACGTGGCCGACGTCCTTGGCCTTCAGCACCATCTTGAGGCGCGCGTCGGAGAGCTGCCCCTCGGGGCCGCCACCGAGCTGCGAAAGATCGAACACGCGTACCGTCACGCCCTCGACGTCGATTGCGGTGCGGTCGAGCGGATGCACCTCGATCGGCAGATCCGGCCCCGGCGGCAGCGTCCCGGCGAACCCGGTCACCACCGCGTCGCCGCGCTTGATCCCCTCCGGCACGGGTGTCAGCGATTGCGCCAGGAGCGGCCTCGGCAACAAGGCGACGAACGCCAGCAATGTCAGCAGCAGAATGCCATCGAAGGCTTGAAATCGGGTCTGGGTGCGCATGTCGGGGCCACCTCTCGTCGTCGTTTCACCACGGGCGCAGAAAAAATATACGGACTGCCCCGCTTCGAAATCAAACTGATAGACCATCACGCATGAATGGCACCCGACTTCCGATGCCGCTCACCGACAATTGAACGAACGTTACCACTTGGTCGCGCGCCGGCAACCGTGAATCCGATGGGTACGCCGCATCTCAGGCTCGGACGGCAGCGCCGAGCCGCTCGAGGAACCCGTTGACCGCGAACTTGTCGACCCACCGCATGACGGCGACGAGATCGCGCTCGCGATCGACCCAGACGATGTTGCTCCCCGCGCCGAGCGCCGAGACGCAGGTCTCCGGCCACGCGGTCCGCCGCCCGTCCCCGCGATTGAGCCACCAGAGGAAACCGTAGCCCTCGTTGCACGGCGACGGCGCGAGCATCTCGTCCATGAATGCCGCCGGGATGAGTTGCCGCCCGCCCCAGGCGCCGCCGCGCGCGACGAGCAGCCCGAGCCGCGCCTGATCACACGCGCTGATCAGCATTCCGCCACCCCAGTGCGCGCCCCCCGACACCGACTGGACGTTTCGCCCGTCCACCTCGACCCACGACGTTCGGTAGCCGTGCCATTCCCATTCGCGCGAGGCGCTGATCGGCTCCATGATCCGCTCGGCCAGCACCTCGGGCAGCGGCCGGCGGAACCTCATGAGCAGCGCCAGCGCCAGCAGGTTCACGCGCACGTCGTTGTACTCGTAGTACGTGCCGGGCTCTTGCCGGGGCCGGAGCATCCCCTTCCGCGAGTTGTCGCCGTGCGTGCCGAGCTGCCGGTAGTGGTCGACCTGATCGGACTTCTCCCACAGCACGCCGTCCCACTCGCTCGTTTGCTGGAGGAGATGCCGCCACGTGATGCGACTGTTGTGCGCGCTCCGGAACCACGGCCCGGAAACGCTCGCGCCCACCGGCTCGTCCAAATCCTTGATGAGACCATCCCCGACCGCGACGCCAGCCAGCACCGCGAGATAGCTCTTCGCCACCGAGAACGTCATGTCCGCGCGTCGCGTATCGCCCCACTCGGCGACGATCCGGCCGCCCTTGACGACAAGCCCCGACGTGGCGCCGCGCGCGCGGATGACACCTGCCACCTCGCTCCATGGCCCTGTCTCGTTCCATTCCACGATCCCGACGTAGCGCCCGTCCGGGTAGTAGAACGAGGCTGGCCATTTCGTTTCGCTCGCCTGCGCGAACGCCTGCGCTTCCGCGAGATGCCCCGGATCGAGCCCGACGGCCGCGGGCTCCGCGTGCGGCCAATCCTCTCCGGCGGGAGGGAAGGATGTCTGCGCATATTGGGTCATCGGAAACGCTCCGTCGGCTTCGAGCGGACCGGGCTCGCCGGCCCCACCCGTCCTTCGACCCCGACGCTACCGCGCCGCCCCACCGATCGAAACCGCTAATCTCGCCCGGCGACCGGATAGCGACGATCTCCGCCGCGAAACGGCTGCGTGAGCATGCGGTCCAGCCTTTGCTCTGCGGGATCGCGGATCGTCCCGACACCGATCGTCATCCCGTCGTGGCCCGCTTCGGGCTGATCCCGGTAGGTCCCGAACATCCGGTCCCACACTGAAAGATTGAACCCGAAATTCGAGTTGGTCTCCCGGACCACGACCGAGTGATGCACCCGGTGCATGTCGGGCGTGACGACCAGCAGCCGGACCCGGCGATCCAGCCACAATGGCAGTCGCAGATTGCCGTGGTTGAACATCGCCGTTGCGTTGAGCAGCACCTCGAAGACGAGCACGGCCAGCGCCGGTGCGCCGAGGGCCGCGATCACCGTCAGCTTGATCACCATCGAAAGCATGATCTCGACGGGATGGAAACGCGATCCGGTCGTGACGTCGATGTCGAGATCGGCATGGTGCATGCGATGCAGCCGCCAGAGCGTCGGCACGGCGTGGAACATCACGTGCTGCAGGTAGATCACGAGATCCAGCACGACCACGGCCACGGGCACGGCGATCCATGCGGGCACTTGCATGACGTTGAGCAGCCCCCAGCCCCGCGCTTCCCCGAGCGCCGCGACGGCCACCGCCGTCATCGGAAACACCAGCCGCACGAGGAGCGCGTCCAGCGCCACGACGGCGAGGTTGCTCGGCCACCGTGTCAGCCGTGGCAGCGTGCGGTCCCGGCGCGGCCACAACGCCTCCGCCAACGTCATCGCGACGAGAACGGTGGCGAAGATCGACAGGCGAACCGTCGTTTCGTCGAATGGCAGTGCTGACGCCATCGTGTACTCCATTCTGGAACCGGATTGATAAGCCCGGCCTGCCGCCAAGGCACCGCTTCACGTCGTCGCCGATCTGTGTGTAGCCTGACGTCACGACGACGAAAAAAGCGAACGATCCGGGCGGGAACCACATGAACGGCGAGACCTTCGACTTCATCGTGACAGGTGCGGGCTCGGCCGGCTGCGCCATAGCCGCGCGCCTCTCGGAATCGGGCCGCTACCGCGTCCTGCTGCTCGAAGCCGGCCGCCGCGACGACTACCCCTGGATCCACATTCCCCTCGGCTATCACAAGCTCTTCACCCACGCGGACTACAACTGGAAATTCGAGAGCGAACCGGTGGCCGGCCTCAACGGCCGCACCTCCTACCAGCCACGCGGCAAGATGCTCGGCGGCACCTCGTCCCTCAACGGCATGGTCTACATGCGCGGCACGCCGGCCGATTACGACGGCTGGCGTCAGCGCGGCTGCGAGGGCTGGGATTACCAGAGCGTGCTCCCCTACTTCCGCAAGGCCGAGAACCAGGAGCGCGGCGAGAACGAGTTCCACGGCGTCGGCGGTCCGCTGAACGTCACCGACCAGCATCCGAAGAACGAACTCGTCGACGCCATCGTCTCGGCCTGCGTCGAGGCCGGCATTCCGCGCAATCCCGATTTCAACGGCGCCACCCAGGACGGCGTCGGCCCCTACCAGGCGACCGCCTCCGGAGGCCGTCGCTGGAGCGCCGCCGTCGCCTACCTGAAACCCGCCCGCAACCGTGCGAACCTCGTCGTCATGCCGAACGCGCACGCCACCCGCATCGTGGTCGAGGACGGCCGCGCCGCCGCCGTCGAGTACCGCACGCCGAAAGGGCTCGAAACCGCCCGCTGCCGTGGCGAGATCATCGTCTCCGGCGGCGTCTACGGATCGCCGCAGCTGCTTCTGTTGTCCGGCATCGGCCCGGCCGCCCACCTCGCCGAGATGGGCATTCCCGTCGTCCGCGACCTGCCCGCCGTCGGCGCCAACCTCCACGACCACTTCAATTCCTACGTCGCCTTCCGCTGCACCAAGCCCCTCACCCTCAACGACCTCGCCATGAGCCCCGTGCAGAAGCTCGCGGCCGGCGTGCGCTACGCCTTCGGCCGCAAGGGGCCGCTCTCCGGCAACGGCCTTTATGCCGGCGCGTTCGTGCGCACCGATCCGCGCTTCGACCGCCCCGACATGCAGATGAACTTCTTCCTCTGGTCGATCGAGAAGCGCGACGGCAGTGCCATCTACGCCCACAAGTTCCCGGGCTTTTCGCTATCGCCGGTGCATCTGCGTCCCGAAGGCCGCGGCCGCGTCAGCCTGAAGAGCCCCGATCCCCTCGCGCCGCCGAAGATCGAATTCCGTTTCCTCGAGACCGCCCACGACATCGAAGCCATGCTCGCCGGCATGCGCTTGGCGCGCCGCATTGCGGGCCAGCCGTCGCTCCGCCCCTACGTCGCCGAGGAGATCCTGCCCGGCCCGAAAGCCGAAACCGACGACGCCCTGATCGAGGACCTGCGCAAACGCGGCGTTTCGAACCTGCACCCGGTCGGCACCTGCCGCATGGGACACGGGGCCGACGCCGCCGTCGATCCGCGCCTGCGCGTTCACGGCGT
>JBGSJD010000592.1:0-7527 GCA_041742195.1 Hyphomicrobiaceae bacterium | reverse complement strand
GGCTGACGCCGGGTAGCGAGGACAACAGCGCATGGCATCACCGGTCGACAGCAAGGCCAGCGCCGTTGACGCGCGCGTGGCCGAGCGCTTCGCGGGGCTCGTCGAACTCGCAGCGGCGGACGCCGATCTCGTGCGGCGGGGCCGCTTTCTCGATGCGGACGTCGAAATCCGGGTGGGGAGCATCCCGCTCGGGGTGGCCATCCGGGCTGGCCGGGTGGTCAGCGTGGCGCGCGGGCCGTTCCTGCTGAAGTCGTCGACCTTCACGATCCGCGCTGACGCCGACGCGTGGGAGCGGTTCCTCGAGCCCTTCCCGGAACCGGGGTTTCACGATCTGATGGCCATGACCAAGGCCGGGATCGCCCGCGTCGAAGGCAATCTCACGCCATTCATGGGCAACCTGCAGTTCGTCAAGGACCTGATCGCGCTGCCGCGCGGCAAGGACGGGTCGGGAGGCCGCTCATGACGCCACGATGGGAGCCTATCGTCGGGCGCTATCTGCATCTCGAGCTTTCAGGGCGACCGCACCGCCTCTACGTCGAGGAGGCCGGACAGGGCATTCCGCTGATCTGTCTGCACACAGCCGGTGCGGACGGGCGGCAGTTCCGGCACATCCTTACCGACGAGGCGATCACTCGGCATTATCGCGTCATCGCGTTCGACATGCCTTGGCATGGCAAATCGTTGCCGCCGGAGGGGTTCGAGCGGGAGGAGTACCAACTCACAACCCAAAACTACACGCAGATGGTGCTCGACGTGGCCGACGCCATGGGACTCGACGCGCCCGTGGTGATGGGGTGCTCGATCGGTGGCCGCATCGTGCTCAACCTCGCGGCAGAGAGTCCAAAACGGTTCCGGGCGTTGATCGGGCTCGAATCCGCCGACTATCAGCAGCCCTGGTACGATACCGAATGGCTGCACCGGCCAGACGTCCACGGCGGGGAGGTTTGTGCCGCGCTCGTCTCGGGAATGATGGCGCCGCACAGCCCCGCCGTCAGCCGGCACGAGACGCTCTGGATGTACAAATCCGGCGGCCCCGGGGTGTTCAAGGGTGACCTGCATTTCTATCGGATCGACGGCGATCTCAGGGACGTCGTGGCGCGCATCGATACGACGAAGTGTCCGCTCTACATGCTGACCGGGGAGTACGATTTCTCCTGCACGCCGGAAGACACGCTCAGGACGGCGGCCAAGATCAAGGGGGCGGAGGTCACCATCATGGCGAAGCTCGGCCACTTCCCGATGAGCGAGAACCCGGCCCAGTTCCGGGCCTATATCCTGCCGGTTCTCGAGAAGATCCGGGCGGCTTCGGGCACGCGAGGCTGACGGACGGCGCCTAGATCTGCTCCGCGACGGTGGCCGGTGGAGCCGGCTCCTCCATGCGGCGAACCTCGTCCTCGATCCAGTCGAAGAACGCCTTCACCTTGGGGCGGCGCGTGTGGGCTTCGGGGCAGACGAGCTGGAACGAGCGCTCGGTCGGGAGTTCGAGGCTGAAGGGGGCGACCAGCCGGCCGGTGCGCAGATCGTCGTGCGCCAGTGCCTTGTGCGCGAGCAGGATGCCTGCTCCCTCGACCGCTGCCTCCAGAGCGTGATCGGGGCTCGAGAAGCGCAAGCCGCGCGACAGGTTGATGCCTTCGACGCCTGCTGCCGCCAGCCAGTCCGCCCATGTCGGAGAGCCGGTCAGGTTGCCCAGCATGTCGTCGTGGATCAACGGGACGCGAACGAGGTCCTTGGGCTCGACGATGTGGTGCTCGGCGATGAGCCTCGGACTTCCCACCGGCAGCAGCGTGATTCCGAGAAGGTGCCGGGTCGAGAGGCCGCGGGTCGGGGTGCGGCTGTTGCGAATGGCGACGTCCACGCCGTCGGAGGTGAAGTTGGCGAGGCCCTGGGTGGCGGAGATGCGGGCGTCGATCTCGGGATTGGCCATCAGGAAGCGGTAGAGCCGGGGCGCCAGCCATTTGGCCGTGAAGCCGGGCGGGGCGCTGACCACGAGCACCTTGTCGTTGGGGGCGCGGTCAACGAGTTCGACGCTCTGGCGGATCTGCAGGAATGCGGCGTGCAGGCCCGGATAGAGGGCAAGACCAGCGGGGGTCATGGAAATCTGGCGCGTCCGACGCTCGAAGAGCCGTTGGCCGAGGAAATCCTCCAGCCCCTTGATCTGGTGGCTGAGGGCGGCCGGGGTGACCGACAACTCCTCTGCCGCCACGGTGAAGCTCAGGTGGCGGGCGGTGGCCTCAAAGGCTCGCAGTGCGTTGAGCGGGGGAAGGGGGCGGGGCATGGCACCTGAGTTTATCTAAAGCATGATTGTAGGATACATCGTTTGTCCCAAGCCAAAGTTCAACCTATTTCTCAATCATCGAAGGCGAGACAAACAAGGAAGAACGCAATGAGCACCGAGATCACGAGCAACACGGTCACCTTGGTCGACCCGGCACAGATCGCCGAGGGGATGAGCAAGGCGCGTCTCGAGCGTTCGGCAGCCTTCTGGGACCTCGTCGCAGTGGCGACGGATGCGGCCCGGGGCTTGGGTGAGCGTCTGGCGCACGGCCACCGGAAGGTGCAGGCCGAGGGATCGAACCCGGTCCCCTGCTGAACACGGACGCGCGTGGAGAGAGGCGGCAAAGACCGCTCCTCCAGAGTTGAGATGAGAGCATCGAGCCAAGGACAATCGACCATGAGCCCCATCGGAACCAAGACCCATCCCGTCGAACCTGTCGTGACTGCGGAGAAGATCGAAGCCGCCATGCAGAAGGGCCGCCGCGAGCGCTCGCTGGCCTTCTGGCGCATGGTTCAGGACATCTTCGGCCGGAGTGAGGATCGCGAGGCAGAGGGCGACACCCTCCCGCGGCCCGACTCCAGCCGCATGGCGGTCGGCGGCCACTGAGGATTGCGGGGCGCGGCGCCTCCCCTCCCCTCCCGAGGGCAGAACCGACGCGCACCGCTTTTCGGACTGGCATGTTCGCCAGCCCTTTTTCATGTCCGATCCCGTGGGAGGCGGTCAGCGCTGGGTGTCGAGGATGCCGTAGACGCTGTAGCGGGACGTCACCATGCAGAGCGCCGAAGTGACCACGACGACGGCGGCGAGCACGCCGTAGCCGGCAAGATCGAGAATGCCGGTGCCGAAAAGGCGTCGCATCTCGGCCACGGTCACGACGCTGCCGCCCATCAACTGCATGACGGACGGCATGACGAGAAAGACAAGGGCTGCGAGCCCCGCGCCCACCAGTCCTGCCCTGATGCCGAGGCTCAGGAAGTGGCGCTCGAATTCGTGGGCGATGTAGCTGTCGGTGGCGCCAACCAGATGGAGGACCTCGACAATCTCGCGGTTGGAGGCCATGGAGCTTCGCGTTGCCGAGACGATGATGAGCATGGTCGCGGCGCCGACGAGAATCAGAATGGCGAGGCCGCCGAGGGCGAGCGAGCGGGTGACGGTCCGGATCTGCTGTTGCCAGTGGCGATGGTCGTCGAGGGTCGCGTCCTTCAGCTCGGTGGCGACGAGGGCGCGGAGGGCATCGAGGTCGGGCGGCGCGGCCCGGTCGACCTCGATCGCGATCAGGCGTGGAATTGGAAGCGCCTTGAGGGCATCGCTGCTGCCGAGCCAAGGCTCGACGAGTGCCGCCGACTCGTCCCGCGACAAGGGTTTCACGGCACGGATGCCGGGTTGGCGCGAGAGGAACGCGGTGGCTTCGAGCACGGCCCTGTCGATATCGACGCGCTCGCGAGGCTCGATCTGGAGCGTCACCTCGCTGGCGATGTCACGCAGCCATGCCGATGCCGACTGGTTCACCATGTAGACGCCACCGGCCGTCAGGCAGGCGAGAAAACACATGATGGCCACGACAAGGGTCAGCGACTTGCTGGTGACGGAGCCGGCCGGCACGATGCTGGCGCTGCCGGCGCGACCACGACCGCGTCGCTTGCCAGTGGGCTGTGCCTCGGCGCGCAATTCGGAATCGAACTGGCTGTCGTCGTTGAACGTCCGCTCGGTTCGCGGCGGCTCGGAATATTCGGTCTCCGACGTGCGGGGGCCGACGGGCTCATGGCGCAAGCCCTGGTCGCTCGGGGCGCGATAGCCAGGCGGCGCCGCATGCCCCGATGGTCCGGTCACCGGGTGGCTATAGGGCCCGTCGCGCTCGCGGGAGCGTGGCGCGGACGGTGGCGGGACCGGCGCGTAGGGGCCACCCGGGCGATCAGGCGATCTTGACATAGCCCTCGTGCAGCTCCAGCCGGGGCGCCTTGAACTGGCGCATCAATTGATGGTCGTGCGTGGCGATGATCACGGACGTGCCGAGCCTGTTGAGCTCGATGAAGAGACGCAACAGGCGACGCGCCATCTGGGGGTCGACGTTACCCGTCGGCTCGTCCGCCAGCAGCAGCTCGGGCTTGCCAATCACGGCGCGGGCAATGGCGGCGCGCTGCTTTTCGCCGCCCGAGAGCACCGAGGGATAATCGTCCATCCTGTCGCCGAGGCCGACCCACTGCAACAGATCGGTCACGTCCTCGCGATAGTCCGCTTCCTTCTTGCCGACGACCTGCAGCGGCAAGGCCACGTTCTGCCAAGTGGTCAGATGGTCGAGAAGCCTGAAATCCTGGAACACGATGCCGATGCGGCGGCGCAACTGGGCGCGGCGGGTGGCATCGACGCGGCTGACGTCCTGCGAGAACATCGTGATCTGGCCGCGCGTGGGCGCCTGTGACAGGAAGAGCATGCGCAAGAGCGATGACTTGCCCGCGCCGGACGGCCCCGTCAGGAAGTGGAACGAGCCCGGACGCAGATGAAAAGTTACGTCGTGGAGCACGTCGCGCCCACGGCCGTACCTCAGCCCCACGTTCTGCAGCTTGATCACTAGAGTATCCGTCCCCCGCGGGATGATCGTTCCGGTCGGCGTATAGGTGAGATCGGCCGATGTCGATCTTTGGCCGAGCAATGTGGCGTCGTTGTGAGTGGAAAACTCGCAGGAACAGGCCGATCGTGGCAGGGCCGCCCGGCCGCAGGTATTCTTTCCCGATGCGCTTGTCGCTGCGGAGGTTCGCGTCCAAAGTGTCGTCGCGCCATCATGCACGTCTGCGAAGAGCACAGTCGTGGGTGGCGTTTGCCTCTCTTTCGCCCGTGTTTGGGCGACGATTGTGATTCGTGCGCTGGACGCGACGCCTGGGTCGGAGCGCGCCATGCCACGCGGCCGGTGCGCCGGACCGACCGGCCCGACCGGATTGACCGCGACGAAGGAGGATGCACTTGCACGGGACCGCCAAGCCAGCGATCGAGGTGCTGTTCTCCTCGGAAACGATTGCGCAGCGCATCCACGAGATGGCCGCCGCCATCATGGCCGCCGGGCTGGTGCGGCCTCTCGTCGTTCCCATCCTGACCGGAAGCTTCGTGTTCTCGGCCGATCTGCTTCGGGCGCTGCAGGCCGTCGGCATGGAGCCGGAAGTGGATTTCCTGACGCTGTCGAGCTACCGGCGCGGCACGAAATCGTCGGGCAGCGTCACCATCCTGCGCGACATGGATCTCGATGTGAGCGATCGCGACGTGCTGCTCATCGATGACATCCTGGATACCGGGCGGACGCTGGCGTTCGCCAAGGACCTGATCGCGGCACGCGGCGCGCGACGCCTGCTCACATGCGTGCTGCTCAGCAAGCCGGTCCGGCGGTCGGTGTCGATCGAGCCCGATTTCATCGCCTTCGAGTGTCCGCCGGTGTTCGTCGTGGGCTACGGCATGGACCTCGCCAACCGCTATCGTGAACTGCCGTACGTTGGTCGCGTGATGGCGGGCTGATCCGCCGCATCCATTGCCCGGGCCGCAGCGCCCATTCGAGGAGACGCCGATGGCACGCATCCTGCTCGCCGACGACGACAAGGGCTCGCTCGATCTCGTGCGCCGGGCGCTCGAGACGGACGGCCATGACGTGGTGACGGCCGACGACGGATCGGAGGCGCTTGCCGCACTGGCTCCCGGCGGTTTCGACCTGCTGGTCGCGGACGTGCAGATGCCGGGGCTCAACGGCATCGATCTGGCGCACAAGGCGCTTGCCGGTGCGCCGAGCCTGAAACTCGTGCTGATGTCGGGATATGCCGACGTGTTCGATCAGGCTCGCGGGCTCGAGGCGAACGGCGCGCGCCTCGTTACGAAGCCTTTCACCATCGAGCAGATCCGGGCTGCGGCCCGGGCGGCGCTCGGCCGCTGAGGGGCGCGCGGTCCGATTCGCCGGATCAGGCGCCTTCCGGTGCGACCTCGGTCGCCGGCAGGTCGATTTCGACGCGTGCCCCGTTCGGATCGAGGAAGAAGAGCTGCCAGACGCCGGCTCCCGGTCCCCCCTCGGGCAGGCGCCGAAGGTCGTACGCTAGGCCGCGCGCCTTCAGCTTGGCGATGTAGCCGGGCAGGTCGGTTCCCCAGAACGCCATGTGGTCGAGCACGCCGGCGCCTTCCGGGATCTCGGGCTTCTGGATGACGTGCAGGATCGGCTTGCCGCCGTTGTAGAGCCAGGCGCCCGGGAACATGAAGTTCGGGCGGGGACCGGACTCGAAGCCCAGCATTTCGTTGTAGAACTTCGCGGTCGCCGCGGCGTCCTTCGTGACGATGGTGAAGTGGTCCATGCGCTCGATGGGCATCGGTCTCTCCTCGGGCTCGGTGTTGATCGGCGCGGGTCAGGTGCCCTTGCCGACGACGGTGACGGCGCCTGCGGTGGCGGTGCGGCCGCCATCGATGACGTAGTGCGCGCCGGTGATGCCGGACGCCATTTCGGAGCAGAGGAACTGCACCGTGTTGGCGATCTCGTCGGGGGTGGCGAAGCGGCCGAGTGGGATGGCGCTCTTGTAGCGCTCGGCGACGCCGGCGGCGTCTCCCGGCTTGATCTGCTCGGTGATGGCCTCGATCATGCGCGTCTCGACCGGGCCGGGGCAGACGGCGTTGACACGGATGCCGTAGCCGGCGACCTCGCCCGCCACGGCCTTGGTGAAGCCGATGACCGCGTGCTTCGAGGCGACGTAAGGCGCCATGTTCGGCGAGCCCATGAGGCCGGCGATCGAGGCGGTGTTGACGATGGCGCCGGCGCGCTGCGCGATCATGGCGGGGATGACGTGCTTCAAGCCCAGGTAGACGCCCTTGACGTTGACGCCCATGAGGCGGTCGAACATGTCCTCGTCGTACTCGTGGATCGGGCTGACGCTGCCTTCGATGCCGGCATTATTGTGAAAGCAATCGATGCGGCCGTAGGCGTCGAGCGTGGCCTGCACGTAGCGTGCGACGTCGGCGCTCTGGGTCACGTCTGCCTCGATGGCGAGGGCTTCGCCACCCTTCTGACGGATCACGCCAGCGGTGGCATTGGCACCGGCACCGTCACGGTCGACGAGCACGACCCTGGCGCCGTTCGCCGCGAAGCCCAAGGCCGTGGCCCGGCCGATGCCGTTGGCGCCGCCTGTAACGATCGCGATCCTGCCTTTGAAATCCATGGGGCCTTCCTCCGGAGCGAGATGTTTTCCGGAAGCATGCGCCGGGGCGTCGGCCGACGCAAGCGAGCGACGCCCAGA
>JBGSJD010000591.1:0-2013 GCA_041742195.1 Hyphomicrobiaceae bacterium | reverse complement strand
CCGCGTCGTCATGTCGGCGAGCGCTTCGGCGCGCGTCTGCCCCTTGTCCTCGTCGACGAACGCGAGCCCCGCGATCCCCCGCTCCGTCGCGAGCATCAGCGTGTCGCCGAACGGCGTTTCGTGGAAACCGTAGGCCACTTCGAGGCCCTCGCCCCGCCGCTTGTAGTCACCCGGCGTCATCGCCTCGTGATCGACGAAGAGGTCGTGCAGCCGGCCGCCCCCTGAAAGCCCGACCTCGTGCGCGGCATCGAGCACGCTCGCCGATCCGGCGAGCAACTGCCGGGCGTGATCGATGGTCACCGCCTGCACGAACTCCTTCGGCGACAGCCCGCACCAGCGCTTGAACAGGCGCTGCGTGTGGGCCGGCGAGAGATCGAGATGCGCCGCGAGCCGTTCGAGCGTCGGCTGCTCCTCCCAGTTGGTCGAGAGAAAGACGAGGGCCCGGCGGACGAGATCGTAGTCGCGGGGGCTCGAAGGTGAGGTTGTCATGGCGATATCGGCTTTGGCGAGCATGGCGGTTGTCCTCGACGGGCGGCATTAGCCGGCTGTCGAGGAAAATAGACCGCGCCGATGCGGCTGCCGACCCGATTCCGGACGCCCTCGTCGCAATTCGACGCCTACATCCGGAAGCTGCGGCGCGCGTCGGCGAGCACACCCGTCAGCGTGGTGGCGAGATCACGCCGCTCATCATCGGTGAGGAAGCGCCCGAACGACACGACGCGATCATGCAGCCTGAGCTTGAGATCCGTCCGCCCGTCGCGGCTTTCGAGCAGCTCGACCCGCACCCAGTAGGGGTTGAACGAGAATTCCTCGCGTTTTCCCGACGGATGGAACCGCGTGACAGTGAGCGCGTCGGGGAGCAGCTCGACCGTCTCCCTGAGCAGCCCCGACCGGTAGTTGAGACGGAACGCGATATAGACGATCAGCACGTCGAGGCCGAAGAAGCCGAGCACCGGCCACGCCCCCATCAGCGCGAACGCGATGCCGGCCCCGAAACTCACGAGACCGACGAACGCCATCAGCGCCAGGAAGCCGGCCGGCGGCAGCGAGCGATGGGGCGCAAGCACGGCCCGGAAGTTGCCGGGCTCTTGCACATCGGTGAGTTTCTCGTCCATGTGGTGAGGTCCTAGTCGGCTCCCCGGCACAAGTCTAGATCACGGAACATGCAGCCAGCCAAGCCCGTCAAGCGTGCACGAACGGCCACATCGACCAGCAAGACGGGCGCAAAAGCGTCGCCCGCCGATCAATTGCGCGTGAAGCCGGCCAAACGAGGCCGCGCCAAGGTGCCGCGACCGGGCAAGGACACCATCGAGGAGATGTTCCGTCGCTTCGCGGCCGCCAATCCGGAGCCCAAGGGCGAACTTGAGCACGTCAACGCCTTCACGCTGCTCGTAGCCGTGGTCCTCTCGGCGCAATCGACCGACGCCGGCGTCAACAAGGCGACGCGCGGGCTGTTTGCCGCAGCCGACACGCCAGCAAAGATGGTCGCCCTCGGCGAGGACGCCGTCCGCGAGCACATCAAGACCATCGGACTCTTCCGCAACAAGGCGAAGAACGTCGTCGCGCTGTCCGAGGCCCTGCTGGCGCATCACGGCGGCGAAGTCCCCCGCGACCGGGCGGCGCTCGAGGCCCTGCCGGGCGTCGGCCGCAAGACCGCGAATGTCGTGCTGAACAGCGCCTTTGGCGAACCGACGATCGCCGTCGACACGCACCTCTTCCGGCTGGCCAATCGGCTGGGCCTCGGCCCAGGCAAGACCCCGAACGAGGTCGAGCAGAAACTGCTGAAGGTGATCCCGCCCCACTACCTCCAGCATGCCCACCATTGGCTGATCCTGCACGGCCGCTACATCTGCAAGGCCCAGCGCCCGCTCTGTACGCAATGCCCGATCGCGGACCTGTGCGCGGCCCCCGACAAGATCGTGGCCTGACGGGACGCGCCATGACGTTCGCAGCCGATCCCGCCGTGACGGCGCTCCTCGAATGCCTCGCGGAGTTGCCACCGATGCGCGCGCC
>JBGSJD010000590.1:0-2055 GCA_041742195.1 Hyphomicrobiaceae bacterium | reverse complement strand
GGCGGCCGCGCCATCCTGCGGCTCCGTGACGTCGCCGGCTCCCGCCGCGATCTGGCCCGCATCATGGACCAGCACCGCCAGCTTGCCCGCGACATCTCCCTCTCACGCGCGCTCCTCAATGCGTTGCCGATGCCGGTCTGGCTGCGCGGGCCCGACGGCCGCATTTCCTGGGTGAACAAGGCCTATGTCGCCGCCGTCGAGGCCGCCGACGAGAGCGAAGTGCGCGACCGTCAGATCGAACTCCTGGAATCGCGCCAGCGCGAGGAATTCAAGTCCATCGTCGCCACCAGCCAGCCGCTGCAACGGCGCCTGTCGCTGAACATCGCCGGCGAGCGGCGGACGCACGAACTCATCGCCCTGCACCTGGGCGAAGCCGTTGCGGCCGCCGCCATCGACGTCACGGCCGCCGAAAGCGTCCAGGGCGAACTCGACCGCCAGATCGGCGCCTATGACCGCACCCTCGACCGGGTCGCGACCGCCGTCGCCATTTTCGGCCCGGACCACCGCCTGACCTTTGCCAACAGCGCCTATCGCACGCTCTGGGGCCTCACGGAGGCCGATGTCGCCGCCGGCCCATCCGACGCCGAGATCATGGATCGCCTGCGCGAGGCAGGACGCATTCCGGAGGTCGTGAGCCGCCCCGAGGCCAGCGACGGCGGGAACAGCGAGCCAGCCGCCCCGGAAGCCGTCAACTATCGGCTCTGGAAGGCACGCGTGCTGGCGGCTGCCCGTGGCGAGGCCGAACACGAGGAGGGCTGGTACCTCCCGGACGGGCGCACGCTGCATCTGACGATCGAGCCGCGGCCCGATGGCGGCGCCACCTACTTCTTCGACGACGTTACCGAGAAGTTGGCCCTCGAGAGCCGTTACAATGCGCTCATCGACGTGCAGCGCGAGACCCTCGACCACCTGAAGGAAGGCGTCGCCGTGTTCGGCACCGACGGACGCCTGCGCCTGTTCAATCACGCCTTCGAGCGCATCTGGAAGCTATCGACGCGCATGTTGGCGGCCTCGCCCCACGTCGACGACATCAAGCAGCAGTGCAGCGTCCTCGTCGGCGATCTCCAGCCCTGGAACGCCATCACGCACGTCGTCACAGAGATCTCCGATCTCCGCCAGCCGTGCGAAGGCCAGATGGCCCGCGCCGACAGCAGCGTCATCGATTACGCGGCCCTACCGCTCCCGGACGGCGGCACCCTGGTCTCGTTCGCCGACGTGACGGTCTCGAAGCGCTACGAGCGCGCCCTGATCGAGCGGAACGAGGCCCTGGTCGCGGCCGACCGCCTCAAGAGCCAGTTCATCAGCCACGTGTCCTACGAATTGCGCACCCCGCTGACCAACATCATCGGCTTCTCGGAGTTGCTGGAGAGCCCCCGCACGGGGCCCCTGAACGACAAGCAGCGCGAATACCTGAACGACGTCGGCGCTTCCTCGCGCCAGCTCCTCGCGATCATCGACGACATCCTCGATCTCGCGAACATCGACGCCGGCGCGCTCGAACTCCGGATCGCCCCGACCCAGGTCACCCGCGCCATCGACGGCGCCATTCTCGCCGTGCGCGAGCGGGCGCAGCGCATGCGCGTCAAGATGAACGTTGCCATTGCGCCAGACGTGGGCATGATCCCTGCGGACGAAAGCCGCGTCCGGCAGATCTTCTACAATATCCTGTCGAACGCGATCGGCTTCTCGCCTCCGGGCGGAACCGTGAACGTGACGGCGGAGCGGAGTAACGGCATGGTCGCGTTTCGCGTGCAGGATCAGGGCGTCGGCATTCCGAAGACCGAGCAGAAATCGGTGCTCGAGCGCTTCGTATCGCGCAGTCACGGCTCCAAGCATCGGGGCGTAGGCCTCGGCCTCCCGGTCGCGAAAAGCCTCGTGGAACTGCACGGCGGGCACCTGACGCTCGAATCCGAGCCCCGCATGGGGACGACCGTGACCGTGTTCCTCCCCGACGCCCCCGAGCCGAAGAGCGAGCCCGACGCAAAGGCCGCGACCGCGAGCCGGGCATGATCGCCGCCACGCGCCTGAGCAGCCTCGACGAGGCGGCCGTCGCGC
>JBGSJD010000589.1:0-2366 GCA_041742195.1 Hyphomicrobiaceae bacterium | reverse complement strand
CCCGACATGCCAGAGCTGGACGACGATCCGGCCGCCCGCCGCGTGGACGGCCTCGACGATCTGGCGCCAGCGTGCGATCTGCTCCTCGGTGTGGAGGCCCGGCGTGCGCGCATAGCCCATGGCCTCGAACGAGACTTGCGTGGCTTCCGTGATGATGAGGCCCGAACTCGCCCGCTGCGCGTAGTAGGTCGCGGCCAACTCGGAAGGGACCGCCATGGCGTCGGCGCGCGAGCGCGTCAGTGGCGCCATCACGATGCGGTTCTTCAACTCGATCTCGCCGAGCCGTGTCGGCGTCAGCAGAGTATGCGCGTCCATCGTCGCAGTCGTGGTCATGGGATGCTCCGTCGTTGATCTTGTCGCGTGGGTCAACGGCAGATAGAGCGCGGCGGCTCATACTTCAATAGTTCGGCATGAATGAACTACAGTCTCGACCAGCTGTCACCCCCTCAGAACGTTGCAGCCCTGTCTTGACAGTCTGCGGCGGGCAAGCCAAATACCCCGGAGCCCTGGCACTCGCCCTGGCTGAGTGCTAACAGGGGTCCGGTCGATGCCGAAAGCGAAAGCCAAGTCTGGAGCTGCAGCCAAGAGCAAACCAAGTTCGGCTGCGCGTCCGCTGGCGCCCAAAGCTGATCGACCGGGTTCGCACCAAACCGAACGGAGCCTGACACCAATGAAATTCCGTCCCCTCCATGACCGCGTGGTCGTCAAGCGTCTCGAGAGCGAGACCAAGACCGCTGGCGGCATCATCATTCCCGACACCGCCGCCGAGAAGCCGCAGCAGGGCGAAGTGATCGCCGTCGGCCCGGGCGCCCGTGGCGACGACAACGAACTCGTGCCCCTCGACGTCAAGAAGGGCGACCGCGTCCTGTTTGGCAAGTGGTCGGGCACCGAGGTCAAGATCGACGGCCAGGATCTCCTCATTATGAAGGAGAGCGACATCATGGGCGTGATCGAGAAGTGAGCCGCTGAAGCCGCCTCTGGCGGCAGGGAGTTGGGAGTTGAGAGTCGGGAATTGGGGTTTGATTCCCCGCCTGCTGGCCTCACTCCCGCCTACTCCCAATTCGCACCTCCCTACTCCCCCCGAAACACCGAAACTCAAAAGGAAGTCATCCAATGGCTGCTAAAGATGTCCGCTTCGGACCCGATGCCCGCGAGAAGATGCTGCGCGGCGTCGATATCCTCGCCAACGCTGTGAAGGTGACGCTCGGTCCCAAGGGCCGCAACGTCGTCATCGAGAAGTCGTTCGGCGCCCCGCGCACGACCAAGGACGGCGTGACGGTCGCCAAGGAGATCGAGCTCGAGGACAAGTTCGAGAACATGGGCGCCCAGATGCTGCGCGAGGTGGCCTCGAAGACGGCCGATCTCGCCGGCGACGGCACCCCCACCGCGACCGTTCTAGCCCAGGCCATCGTGCGCGAAGGCGCTCGCACCGTCGCCGCCGGCTCCAATCCGATGGACCTGAAGCGCGGCATCGATCTCGCCGTCGGCGCCGTCGTCGCCAACCTGAAGCAGCACTCGCGCCCCGTCGCCAACTCCGGCGAGATCGCCCAGGTCGGCACCATCTCCGCCAACGGCGACGCCGAGATCGGCAAGATGATCGCGACCGCCATGGAGAAGGTGGGGAAGGAAGGCGTCATCACCGTCGAAGAGGCAAAGAGCCTCGAGACCGAACTCGATGTGGTCGAAGGCATGCAGTTCGACCGTGGCTATATCTCGCCCTACTTCATCACCAACGCCGACAAGATGACGGTCGAGCTCGACGATCCCTATCTTCTCATCCACGAGAAGAAGCTCTCGTCGCTCCAGCCGATGCTGCCCGTGCTCGAGGCCGTCGTGCAATCCGGCCGCCCTCTCCTCATCATCGCCGAGGAGGTCGAGAACGAAGCCTTGGCGACGCTCGTCGTCAACAAACTGCGCGGCGGCCTGAAAGTCGCGGCCGTCAAGGCCCCGGGCTTCGGCGATCGTCGCAAGGCCATGCTCGAGGACATCGCGACGCTGACCGGCGGCACGGTGATCTCCGAGGACCTCGGCATCAAGCTCGAAAACGTGTCGCTCTCCATGCTGGGTCGCGCCAAGCGCGTGCGCATCGACAAGGAGAACACCACCGTCGTCGACGGCGCCGGCAAGAAGCCGGACATCGAGGCGCGCATCCGGCAGATCAAGGTCCAGATCGAGGAGACGACCTCCGACTACGACCGCGAGAAGCTGCAGGAGCGCCTCGCCAAGCTCTCCGGCGGTGTCGCGGTGATCAAGGTCGGCGGCGCCACCGAGATCGAGGTCAAGGAGCGGAAGGACCGCGTCGACGACGCGCTGCACGCGACCCGCGCCGCAGTCGAGGAAGGCATCGTTCCGGGCGGCGGCGTGGC
>JBGSJD010000588.1:0-8639 GCA_041742195.1 Hyphomicrobiaceae bacterium | reverse complement strand
CCGGTAGGCATCGTCCCGCGATGCAGAGCGAGGTTCAGGAGCTGGCTCGTAACGCTGCGGGGCGCGATAGACGTCGTCGCGGGACGCAGCGCGGGGCTCGGGAGCCGCCTCGTAACGCTGTGGCGGCCGGTAGACGTCGTCGCGACCGACCGGGGCCGGTGGCCGGTAGGTCTCGACCCGGTCGACAGGACGCGACGGCTGGTCGCGATCGTCGTATCGGTTGTCGTAGGTTCGGCCGGACTGCCGCTCGTCATGGCGTGACGGTGGTGGCTCGTAGGCAGGCGCGGGCGGCGGCAGCGCATCCCGTTGCGTTCCCGAACGGGCGTCATATTCCGTCGTCGGTTGCGGCGCCTCGCGCAGCCAGGGCAACCGCTCCTGCGCCGATGACGCCATCGGAACGATTGCGGCGAGCGCGCCAGCAAGAACGGCGCAGGTGAGGGTCTTGAACGGCTTCGTCGTCATGATGAGCGAGCCTGATGTCCGGCTATGAGGCCGCGGACGGCGGAGATTCACGCCGTTACGGCGGCGGGAAGCGCGCCCGCCATGCTCAACAAAGTGTTTACCGAAAGTGTTACCAAAGTATGGCCGGACGCGCGGCATCACACGGGCGACACCGAAAAAATCCGCGCCTTCGGGAGTAACTTCAGTGCAGGGCGGGGAATGGCAGCTTGGCACCCCAGGCAACGAAATGCCCGTTGAGGTAGCCGGTGTCAGCCTTGCCATATGCGAGCGGCCCGCCATCGGGATCGGTCACCGCCCCACCGGCGGCCGCGAGCACGGCATGGCCGGCAGCGATATCCCATTCCATCGTCGGGCCGAGCCGCGGGTAGATGTCGGCCTCACCTCGGGCGAGGGTGCAGAACTTCAATGACGACCCGACATCCCGTCGCTCGGTGATGGCATAGCGGGCGAGAAAGGCTTCTGTTTCGGCCGTGGCATGTGATCGGCTGGCCACCGCGACGAGCCGGGCGAGATCGGGCTGCCGCGTCCGGATCGAACGGAAGGCACATCCTGCCAGATCGGATGGCGGCGCATCGACCGGGAACGCCGCGACTTGCGCGTCGCCCGGCCCGAAGGTCGCATAGATCTGACCGAGCGCTGGCGCCATGACGACACCGAGGACGGGCACGCCATTCTCGACGAGAGCCACGTTGACCGTGAACTCGCCGCGCTTGTTGATGAACTCCTTTGTTCCGTCGAGCGGATCGACGAGAAAGAAGCGCTCGCCGATCACCGGCACGCGGCCCTCCGAGGCCGATTCCTCCGCGACCACCGGGATATCGGGAGCGATTCGGGCAAGCGCCTCGAGCAGCACGGCCTCTGCATCACGATCGGCGGCGGTGACCGGGGAGTCGTCGGCTTTCGTAAAAACCTGGAAGCCGCCGGTGTAGTGAGCCATCTCCAGCGCTCCCGCCGCGAGCACGGGCGTGACGAGCTCACGGGCGAGATCGCGAATCGCGGCGGTCGATGTTCGGCTCAAAGCAGGCTCCCGTATCGATGTCTGCGCACCCCCGGATGACCCAGGTGATTCGATCGAACGCGCCCGTCCACACGGTCCGGAAACGTTCCCCACGGCCACGCAGTGTGTCCGGCAATCGACAATTTCTTCAACACTTGCGTGTAGATGAGGTTCGCTCGAACGCCTGTGCTTGGCATCGTCGGCGCCACCCGTGTATCAGCATGCATCGAGCCGTTGCAAGCGACGGTCTGAGACGCTGTCCGACCCGCCCCGACAAGCAATTCGGACGGTGTCGCGTTCACGGGTCGGCCAGATGCCGATCACACGGCGATTTTACCCCTCGGAGGGATTACGCACTCATGACCAAGACCGCGCATCCCACGGATCTCGAGCTGGCAGCTCTCATCTCGAGCAAGATCTGCCACGACGTCATCAACCCGGTCGGCGCCATCTACAATGGCCTCGAGATTCTGAACGAGGAGGAAGACGCCGAGGCGAAGACCTACGCCTTGACGGTCATCCGGAACGTGACGGAGCAGGCCTCCGCCCGCCTGCAGTTCGCGCGCTTCGCATTCGGCGCCGCCGGTTCGGCCGGTTCGGTGATCGACCTGTCGACGGCAGAGCAGATCAGCCGCGGCTTCGTCGGCAACGGCAAGCATCGCCTGACCTGGAAAGGCCCGGCCGGGCACCTTGCCAAGGATCGCGCCAAGCTGCTGCTGAACCTCGTCGCATCAGCCATGAGCGCCCTGCCGCGCGGCGGCGATATTCTCGTCGACCTCAAGGGGCCGCTGGACAACGCGAGTTTCTCTGTTCGCTGCAAGGGTACCGGCGCGCGCCCGCCGCACTACCTCGTCGAGTTCCTGACCGGCGCAGCGACACCGCCTTTGGACACCCAGTCCATTCAGGCCTACTACACGGCACGCCTTGCCGGCAGCGCCAACATGAAGCTGGAAGTGCTGAAGGACGGCGCCGATATCGTGCTGGCTGCCCGTCCCTGAGGAGCCTGCGGCGGTCATTACGCGGAATACGGACTGACAGTCTGGAGACCAAGCTTTGCTTCGCCCGATGTTAACCTGTTTCGGCTACCGTGCGAGATACCTCTCCGACTGGCGGGAGGCGATTTGGGTCCGACACCCGCATGGTCCGGAGTGAACGATGAAGCATTGCCTCGTGGTCGACGATTCTGAAGTTGTCCGCAAAGTTGCGCGTCGCATCCTCGAAACCATGGATTTCGAGGTCTCCGAGGCCGAGAACGGCCAGGAGGCTGTCGAGCGCTGCACCCAGCGCATGCCCGACCTCGTTCTTCTCGATTGGCACATGCCGGTGATGAACGGCCTCGAGTTTCTCGGCTCGCTCCGCCTCGCGACCAAGGGCAAGCGTCCCCATATCGTCTACTGCACCTCGGAGCACGATCCGGCCGAGCTGTCGCGCGCCTTGATCGGAGGTGCCGACGACTACCTTCTGAAGCCCTTCGATCGCCATTCGATCGAGCACAAGATCGTGGCGGCCGGACTGGTCTGACACCGTCTGCCGGCTTGACATCGAGGCCCGGGCACCTCTCAAAGCTCTGCCCATGAACTACCGTCACGCATTCCATGCCGGCAATTTCGCCGATGTGCTGAAGCACGTCGTGCTGTCGCTGTGTCTCGACCGGATGACCCGAAAGCCGAAGCCCTTGCGCGTCATCGACACGCACGCGGGCATCGGACGCTATCGCCTCGACTCGGACGAAGCCGAACGGACCGGGGAATGGCGCGGCGGCATCGGCCGCCTCATGGCAAATGACGCCGACCCGCTACCGGCCGACATTGCCGCGCTTCTGGCTCCTTATCTGGACAGCGTGCGCGCCTTCAATCCGTCGGGCGATCTCGCCGTCTACCCCGGCAGCCCGCTGATCTCGCTGGCGATCATGCGTCCCGGCGACCGGATGGTCGCCAGCGAATTGCATCCGGAGGACGCAGCAGCCCTGCGTCGGGAACTGCGGCACGATGGCCGGGCCAAGGTCCTGGAGATGGACGGTTGGCAGGCGCTGCGCGCCACATTGCCGCCGAACGAGCGTCGCGGATTGATCCTGATCGACCCTCCGTTCGAGGAGGCGGGCGAGCTGGATCGCCTCGTCAAGGGCATCGGTGACGGCCTCAAGCGGTTTGCGACGGGCACCTATCTGTTGTGGCTGCCGATCAAGGATGTCCGTCAATCCGCGAGCTTCGCCCATGCGATTGCCCGGATGGAAGCCGTCAAGGCGACGTGGATCGAGCTTCGCACCGAGCGGGTCGAAACAGCCGCCCGTCTGGCAGGCTCGGCGCTCGTCGTCATCAATCCACCCTTCGGCCTGGAGCAGAACCTTGCAACCGTGCTGCCGTGGCTCAGCACCCGGCTGGCGACCGGCGAAGGGGCCTCGTGGAGGCTTGACGCCCTCGACGCCGGCGATTGATATCCCGGCACGCCTCGCCCGGATCTCGTTCGCCGACCACTCCGCGCCCCGTGACCGGATGGACTCGGCCCGCCGTCGATGCTAGCCAAAGCCCCTCATGGCGACCGCGCTGAGGCAGATCGAGCTGACCAGCGCATTGATGCCGGTCAAATCTGGCGAATGAAGAGGCTTGGCAATTCGCCGGCGACCCGGTCGCGCGACGTTTGCCCCCCGCCAGAAGCCGGGCCAGCAGAGGACGAACCAGAATGTCGGCCAGCACAACCGTGCGCTCGCTCCTGTGCCTGCTCGTCGCGACAGCTGTCGCGGGAGGTTGCGACCGGCCCGGCGGCACCGCCAAGGCACCACCGGCACCCAAGCCGCCGCTCGTCACCGTCTCGCAGCCTCTGAAGCGGTTTGTCGCCGACGAGACCGAGCTGGTCGGCCGATTCATCGCTGTCGACACGGTGGAGATCAAGGCCCGCGTCTCGGGCTATCTCGAGGCGGTTCAGTTCCGTGATGGCGAGATCGTCCAGAAGGGCGCGCCGCTCTTCGTCATCGATCGCCGGCCGTTCGAGATCGCCCGCGACCAGGCCCGGGCGACGCTGGCGCAGGCCGAGGCCAATCTGGCGCTCGCCGAAAGCGATCTGGCCCGCGCGCGTGACCTTTCGGTCGGCTCGACCATCAGCAAGCAAACGATGGATCAACGGACCGCGGCAAAGCGGGCGGCCGAGGCTGGCGTTCTCGCCCAGCGGGCCGCCGTCAGGCAGGCGGAGCTGGATCTCGAATTCACCGAGCTGAAAGCCCCGATCACGGGCCGCATCGGTGATCGGCGGGTTTCGCCGGGCAATCTCGTAGCCTCCTCGACCAGTGCCAACGCGTCGATGCTGGCGACGATCCAGTCCCTCGATCCCATCCGCTTCGAGTTCACGTTGGATGAAAGTGCCTACCTCCGGCTCCGGCGCACGGCTGCCTTCGGTTCCGTGGGCGGTGTCGGCCTCCCCGTCTCGCTCCGCCTGATCGACGAGCCGACGTTCGCACACAAGGGCGCCATCGACTTCCTCGACAACGCCTTGAGCCGGACGAGCGCGACGATCCGTGGCCGCGCGCAACTGCCGAACGACAAGGGCCTGTTCGCGCCGGGCATGTTTGCGCGCGCCCGCGTTTCACTCGGCCCGCCCGTCGAAGCACTGCTGGTGCCGGACGCGGCCATTGGCTCCGAGCAGGTGCGCAAGACGGTGTTCGTCGTCGGCGACGACAACGTCGTGAAGCAGAAGTACGTCGAACTCGGCGAACTCGTGGACGGACTGCGCGTCATCACGGCCGGGCTCGATGCCACCGACCGTGTCGTCATCGAAGGCGTGCTGCGCGCCCGCCCCGGAACGACTGTCGAGCCGAAATCCGGAACCATCGCTGCGTCGGCCCCCGAGAACGGCAGCCGCAGCTCGAACTGAAAGTGACGAGGCGATGAACGTTTCCCATTTCTTCATCGACCGTCCGATCTTTGCCTCGGTGCTGTCGGTCGTGTTCGTGATCCTGGGGGCCGTCGCCTTCGGCCGGCTGCCGATCGCGCAATACCCCGAGATCGCACCACCGGTGATCAACATCACCGGCCAGTATCCCGGCGCCAGCTCGGACGTCGTCGCTGCCACGGTCGTTGCGCCGCTGGAACAGCAGATCAACGGCGTCGAGAACATGCTGTACATCGCCTCGAACAGCACCGGCGACGGCACCTTCTCCATCGCCGTCACGTTCGAACTCGGCACGAACCTCGACGTGGCACAGGTGCAGGTGCAGAACCGCGTTGCGACGGCCTTGCCGCGCCTCCCCGCCGATGTCCGCAACATCGGCGTGACCGTCGCCAAGGCGTCCCCTGACCTGATGATGGTCGTCCACCTCTATTCTCCGGACCAGTCCCGCGACACGCTCTTCATCTCGAATTATGCGAGCATCCAGGTCACCGACGCCCTGACGCGCATCGACGGCGTCGGCTCGATCACGGTCTTCGGCAATCGTGAATACTCGATGCGGATCTGGCTCGACCCCGATCGCCTCCAGTCGCTCGACATGACGGCCGCCGACGTCGTGACGGCGCTGCAGGGCCAGAACGTCCAGGTCGCCTCCGGCATCCTGAACCAGCCGCCGGTCGAGCGACCGGGCGCCTTCCAGCTCACGATCCGGACGCAAGGCCGCCTCGTCGACCCGGCCCAGTTCGGCGACGTCGTGGTGAAGCAGACCCCGGGAGCCGTGGTGCGCCTGTCCGACATCGGCCGTGTCGAGCTTGCAGCCCTCGACTACAGCCGCAACTCCTACCTCGATCGCGACCCCGCTGTCGGCCTTGGCGTGTTCCAGCGCCCCGGCTCGAATGCCCTGGCGACGGCTGCATCGATCAAGTCACGCATGGACGAGCTGGCGAAGGATTTCCCGCCGGGCCTGAAATACACGATCATCTATAACCCGACGCAGTTCATCCAGCAGTCCGTCGATGCCGTCATCCTGACGATCCTCGAGGCGGTCGTCCTCGTCGTTCTCGTGGTGATCCTGTTCCTGCAGACGTGGCGTGCCGCGATCATTCCGATCCTCGCCATTCCGATCTCGCTCGTCGGCACCTTCTTCTTCATGTCGCTGTTCGGGTTCTCGTTGAACAACCTGTCGCTGTTCGGCCTCGTGCTGGCGATCGGCATCGTCGTCGACGACGCGATCGTCGTCGTCGAGAGCGTCGAGCGGAACATCGCCGAGGGGCTCTCCCCACGCGACGCGACCCGCAAGACCATGGACGAGGTCGGCTCGGCCCTAGTGGCGATCGCTCTCGTGTTGTGCGCCGTCTTCGTCCCGACCGTGTTCATCACCGGCATCTCGGGCCAGTTCTATCGTCAGTTCGCCCTCACCATCGCGGGCGCGACGATGATCTCCCTGTTCGTGTCGCTGACCCTGTCGCCGGCCATGTGCGCTCTGCTTCTGAAGCCGCACCGGACCGGGAAGAGCCACTGGATCACGCGTCCGGTCCACGGCTTCTTCCACGTCTTCAACCGGTTCTTCGACGCCCTGTCCGCCGGCTATGGTTGGATGACGGCGCGACTGGTTCGGATTTCCATCCTCATGCTGGCCGTCTACGGCGGCGTCATCGCTTTTGGCCTCAACGAGTTCCGTCGCACGCCGATCGGCTTCATACCGCAGCTCGACCTCGGCTACATGATCGTTGTCGTGCAACTCCCGGGCGGCGCGTCCCTGCCACGCACCGACGCGGTCAACCGCAAGGTGGGCGAGTTGACGCTGCAGGTTCCGGGCGTCGCCCACGTCGTGAACATCGTCGGCTTCTCCGGCGCGACCTTCACGACCGCACCGAACTCCGGTGCGATATTCGCGGTGCTCGAGGATTTCGATGAGCGCGCCAAGGACCCGGCCAAATCTGCGGCGGCGATCCAGGCAGCCATCCAGGCCAAGGTCGCAGGCATCCAGGAAGGCGCCGTGTTCGTCGTGCGTCCGCCACCGGTGCGCGGCATCGGCACGGCCGGCGGCTTCCGCATGATGATCGAGGATCGCGGCGGCGGCACCGCTCTGGATATGCAGAAGGCCGTCTTCGCGATGATGGGCCGCGCGGCCCAGACACCGGAAGTCTCGCGCGTCTTCTCGCTCTACGAAACGAGTACGCCACAGATCTATCTCGATATCGACCGCACCAAGGCGCAACTTCTTGGGATCCGGCTGCCCGACGTGTTCCGCGAGTTGCAGACCTATCTCGGGTCCGCCTACGTCAACGACTTCAACCTGCTCGGCCGCACGTTCCGCGTGACCGCCCAGGCCGACGAGCGCTTCCGCCTGGAATCCGGCGATATCTGGAAAATTCGTGTCCGCAATCAGACGGGTGAGGCGGTGCCGCTGGCATCGTTCGCCACTATTCGGAACGTCTCGGGCCCTTATCGCGTACCGCGATACAATCTCTACCCCGCAGCCGAACTCGACGGCGCGCCCGCGCCCGGCGTATCGCAAGGCGAAGCGATCAAGGTCATGGAGAGGCTGGCTGCCGAAACGCTGCCGCCGGGCTTCACCTACGAATGGACGACGCTGGCATTCCAGCAGCTCCGCGCCGGTGACACGGCGATGTACGTCTTCGCGCTCGCTGTCGTCTTCGTCTTTCTCGTCCTCGCGGCGCAGTTCGAGAGTCTATCTCTGCCGCTCGCCGTCATTCTCATCGTGCCGATGTGCCTGATCGCATCGATCACCGGCGTGCTCCTGCGCGGCCAGGACAACAACATCCTGACCCAGGTCGGCTTCATCGTGCTGATAGGACTCGCCGCGAAAAATGCGATCCTGATCGTTGAATTTGCAAAGCAGCTCGAGGATCAGGGACGCGACCGCTGGCAGGCTGCGAAAGAGGCCGCCGAACTGCGGCTGCGTCCGATCCTGATGACGTCGCTCGCGTTCATTCTTGGTGTGGTGCCGCTGGCGATCGCGATCGGCGCCGGCGCCGAATTGCGACGCGCCCTGGGCACGGCGGTCGTGTCCGGCATGATCGGTGTGACGATTTTCGGATTGCTGTTCACGCCGGTCTTCTATGTCATGGTTCGTTGGATCGAGGACAAATTCGCGCGCGGAAAGACCACGCCGCCTGCAACGGCCGAGCACGCCGCGGAGCAGCAGGGCTGACGGGATAACGGCATGAAGTTCGGGGTCGGACAGGCGCTCGTTCGCAAGGAGGACGATCCGCTGATCCGCGGCGCCGGGCGCTATGTCGCGGATTTCGCGCCGGCCGGTTGCGGTCACGCCGTG
>JBGSJD010000587.1:0-2449 GCA_041742195.1 Hyphomicrobiaceae bacterium | reverse complement strand
CGTCCGCCGTCCGCCAGTAGGCGACCTCCATCGCGGCGCGTGCCGGCATGGAACACCTCGACGCCGTCGAGCGCGCCGGCACGCTCGAGGCCGCGGATCTCCGAGCCTTTCGTGTAGCTACCCGGATAGCCGCGTGTGGCGATGACCACGGTCAGGGCCGGGTCGTCGTGCCAGCGCACATCGAATGTCGAGAGGACGCCGTCGGCGACGGCGAGGAGCGCGGCCAGAAGATCGGATTTCATGCGGACCATGAGGACCTGCGTCTCGGGATCGCCGAAGCGCACATTGTACTCGATCAGCTTCGGGCCGTCGGCGGTCAGCATCAAGCCGGCATAGAGCACGCCCTTGAAGGGGCAACCGCGGGCCGCCATTCCCGCAATCGTCGGGCGAATGATCTCGCGCATGGTGCGCTCGACGAGGGCCGGCGTCATGGCGGGGGCCGGAGAGTAGGCCCCCATGCCACCGGTGTTGGGGCCCGTATCCCCGTCGCCGACGCGCTTGTGGTCCTGGGCCGTCGCAAGGGCCAGGGCCGCGACGCCGTCCGAAAGGGCAAAGAAGCTCGCTTCCTCGCCGTCCATGAACTCCTCGATCACGACTTCGGCGCCGGCACTCCCGAAGGTCCCGGAAAAGCACGCGTCGATGGCCGCCTCGGCCTCGGTGCGGGTCGTCGCGACCACGACGCCCTTGCCCGCTGCGAGACCATCGGCCTTGACGACGATCGGGACCGGCTGCGTCGCGAGATAAGCCAGCGCGGCGCCTCTTTTGGAGAAGCGGCCGTACGCGGCCGTCGGAATGCCGAGATCGCGGCAGAGATCCTTGGTATAGCCCTTCGAGCCCTCGAGACGGGCGGCGGCGGCGGATGGGCCGAAATGCTTGATGCCGGCGCGTCCCAGATCATCCGCCAGCCCGGCGACGAGTGGCGCCTCGGGGCCGATCACGACGAAACCGATGCCTCGATCACGGCAGAAGGCAATCACGGCTCCATGATCCGTGACGTCGAGGGCGACACACGTCGCGACCTCCGCTATGCCTGCATTGCCGGGGGCGCAATACAACTCCGACAGCAGCGGGCTTGCCGCCAGCGCCCATGCGAGCGCGTGCTCGCGGCCTCCGGCGCCGATCAGGAGCACCTTCATCGTCGTCTCATTCCCCGCGAAAGTTCTGGACAGAACACGGACACGATCGGCCGGCTCATGGTCCTCATGTATCATTGAAGCCAAACGCGACAAGAAGGAACAGGACATTGGCAGAGGCAGCGCGCAATGGCCGTCCCGGCGCGAACGTGGCCGAGCTTACGGTGTCAGAGCTTTCGGCGTCGATCAAGCGCGCGCTGGAGGACGGCTTCGGGTACGTGCGCCTCAGGGGCGAGATCTCCGGCTATCGGGGGCCGCATGCGTCCGGGCACTGCTACTTCGCGCTGAAGGACGACAAGGCGAAGATCGAAGCCGTCATCTGGCGTGGCAGTTTCCAGAAGCTTCGCTTCAAGCCCGAGGAAGGACTCGAGGTGATCGCGCAGGGGCGCGTCACGTCGTTTCCAGGGGCCTCCAAGTACCAGATCGTGATCGAGACCCTCGAGCCGGCCGGCGCCGGTGCGCTGATGGCGCTGCTCGAGGAACGCAAACGCAAGCTCGCCGCCGAGGGGTTGTTTTCCGAAGCGCGCAAGCAACTCCTGCCGTACATGCCGATGGTGATCGGCGTCGTGACCTCGCCAACCGGCGCGGTGATCCGCGATGTTTTGCACCGCATCACCGACCGGTTTCCGCTGCATGTCATCGTCTGGCCTGTGCGGGTGCAGGGCGAAACCTGTGGCGCGGAGGTCGCCAATGCAATTGCCGGGTTCAACGCCCTCGAGCCGGGCGGACGGCTCAAGCGGCCCGATCTCATCATCGTGGCGCGCGGCGGCGGTTCGATCGAGGATTTGTGGGGTTTCAACGACGAGGCGGTGGCGCGCGCAGCCGCGAGTTCGGCAATTCCGCTCATCTCCGCGGTTGGCCACGAGACGGACTGGACGCTGATCGACCTCGCCGCCGACAGGCGTGCGCCGACGCCGACGGGGGCAGCCGAAATGGCGGTTCCGGTAAAGGCGGAGCTTGACGAGAGCATCGCCAGGCTGGCGCGCCAGCTTCGGGCCGCCATGAGCCGAAATCTTGCGCAGGCGCGCACCGAACTCAACGCCGCAAGGCGCGGACTGGGCACGCCGGAATCCATCCTTTCCGAACCGCGCCAACGGCTGGACGCGGTGGCGGGCAGGTTGGGGCGCGGCCTTGAACTCGCGATCACGCGCAAGCGGCGGGGCTTCGCCAATGCCGCAGGCAGATTGAGCCGACGCCAACTGGAAGACAGGCTCGCCTACGCCAGGCGCGATCTCGATGGTTGCGGCAAGCGGCTTTCGTCCAGCCTGCGTGCATCGAACCAGCGCAAGCGCGAAGTGTTGTCGCGCGCCGCCGCC
>JBGSJD010000586.1:0-1616 GCA_041742195.1 Hyphomicrobiaceae bacterium | reverse complement strand
TCGACGAGGCTAATGCGCCGCTGGTCGCGGCCGGCCATGAAATCGGCGATCGGCCGCAACGCCTCGCGACGCATGGGCGCCGCGCCGCCGAGGAACAGCGTCTCGACCTGCACGTCGTAGAGGCGCGCAGATTGGCTCGAGAGATAGCCGCCGGTCTGGTAGTGGAAATCCTGCGTGTAGTAGTCGGGGAGACCCTCGAGCCCGCCCGTCTCGCGCACGGTGCCGGCATCGGCCTCCGCCCGCCGCTGCAGCGCTCCGGGGAGATCGGCCAGCATCGCCTGCGCGCGTCTGACAGCCTCGATCGGTCCGAGGCCGTCACCAAGGGCGGGAAATAGTCCGGCTGCGACGGCCTCGGTGTCGCGACGAAAGAGCCCGACGAGATCGGCGAGGATTTCCCGCTCGCTCGGCGCCGGCCGCTGCGGCGTGTAGCGCGGCCTGAGCCCGAGCCGTTCGGATTGCCAGCCGACGAGGCGATTGAGCGAGAGATACCAGCCGAGCCGCGCCGCCTGCGCTGCGCCCTGCAATCCCATGTCGATCGGGTTGGCCATGTTTGCCTCTTGCGTCTCAGCGCTATCGCACGTTGCCGTGCCGGCGATGTGGGTCGGCGAACGTTCGCTGTCCAGTCGGACCGCGCGTCGCGCCCCGTGAAAGCCTTGCCAGCCCGGTTGCCATCGTCCAACGGTAGCGCATGTCGAAGCCGATCACATCCGAACTCGCGGCGAGCCCGCCGCGCGCCGCCGCCGCCGTCCTCCTCGTCATGCTGGTGGCCACCACCAGCCTGTCGCAACTGTTCCGCGCCTCGACGAACGTCATCGCCCCCGAGCTGATCCGCGATCTGTCGCTGTCGCCGGGTATGCTCGCCTTCGCCAATTCGTGCTTCTTCTGGGCGTTGCTCGCGATCCAGGTGCCCGTCGGCCTCCTCTTCGACCGGATCGGCGCCCGGATCACGGTCGGCGCCCTCTCGGCGCTCGCCGTCGTCGGCACCGTGCTCCATGCGAGCGTCACCGACGGCGAAGGGCTGGCCATCGCGCGCTTCCTGATGGGGCTCGGCCACGGCGGCAGCTTCATGGCGTCCGTGTTTCTCGTCACGCGCTGGTATCCCCGCCACCGCTGGACGACGGTGATGTCGTGGGTCTGGGCCGGAAGCATGCTCGGCATCGCGTCGGCCGGAACGCCGCTGGCCTTCGCCGCAGAGACGCTCGGCTGGCGGCATTCGTTCATGGCGCTGGCGGTGATATCGACCGTTGTCGGGCTGCTGTTCGTAATCCTGGTCCGCGATCGCCCCCCGGGCCACGTACAGCAGGCCACCCGGCCGGAGACGCTGGTCGATGCGCTGCGTGGGTTCCTGACCATTCTCCGGCTGCCCGGCCTCCCGCGCATCATGGCCTTGCAGATGGTCGCCTATGCGGTGCTGACGACCACCATGGGGCTCTGGGTCGGCCCCTACCTCAACGACGTGCATGGCCTGTCGGTGATCGACCGCGGCAACGTGCTGATCGCCATGGCCGCCGGGCAGGTCGTGGGCCTGCTGGTCATCGGCCCGTTGGACCGGCGCTTCGACACGCGCAAATGGGTCGCCGTGGGCGGCGCGCTGGCGACGTTGACGGTCCTCGCCG
>JBGSJD010000585.1:0-2171 GCA_041742195.1 Hyphomicrobiaceae bacterium | reverse complement strand
CATCCTGACCGTCACGGCGATGCTGCTCGCCCTGCTCGGCCTCGTCGAGCTGGCCTGGGCCTGATCGGCGCTGCCCCCCCAGGCATCGGCGTGCCCCCCCCCGAAGCCACGGCTCGAAGCCGGCATGCAACGGGATTTAAGCCCCTCGTAATCGCGTTGCAAACGTCCGCACCGGGATAATGGGCAGCCTAATGTTTTCGAAACCCCGCACGCTGATGCTCCGCTCGGGACGAGCCATGGCTGGCGGTTTCTCCGCTGGCCGGTGTGGAAAAGAGAGAACGCGGCGTGTTGTACAATTTCGCGAGAGACAAGAGCGGCACCATCGCGGTCATGTTCTCACTGACCATATTGCTGCTGCTCGCCGTCACGGGCGGCGCGCTCGACTACGGCGCCGCGATAACGAAAAAATCCCGCCTCCAGGCCGCAGCCGACGCGGCTGCGCTCGCGGCGGCGACGGTGGCGAGCGACGACCTGGGCGAAGCAAAGCGCGTCGGCGAGGCCGTCTTCAAGCTGAACTACCCGGACTACTCGGCGACGAAATTCAAGGTCGCCGCGAATGGCGATCACGTCGCGATGACCATCGACGCCACTCATGCAACCAGCCTGCTCCAGACCATCGGCATTGACAAAATACCGCTGACAGCGTTCGCCGAAGTGCCGCGCCTGACCGCCGGAGAGGCAGAGGTTGTTCTCGTTCTCGATTACTCGGACTCCATGCTCGACAGCGGAAAATACATCCGCCTCCGCGATGCCACCTTCCAGCTGATCGATCAGCTGACGGATGGCGGCCACAACAAGAAAATCAAGATCGGCGTCGTCCCGTTCGCCGCCATGGTACGGGTCGACCTGCCGGGCGCCTACGTTCGGTCGGACCGCCCGTACAACGGCTGCACGCAGGATCGCCGCGCGCCTTACAATGCGGGCGAACAGGCCGGCCATGCGGGCGACGATTCGAAGTGGGGCGAGATGACCAGCACTCACCCATGCGCCGATATGGCGGCGGCCGGATTGGACGTCATCCCGCTGACCGACGATTTTTCCACTCTCAAGAGCCGCATCGGTCTGATGCAACCCTATCTCTGGACGCACATCGCCCTCGGCGCCGAGATGGGCTGGCAGGTGATCGCGCCCGGCGGCCCGTTCGCGACTGGCAAGCCCTATGACAAGAAGGGGCTGATGAAGGTTTTCGTGCTCATGACCGATGGCATGCAGACCGCACCCGGTTGGGGAGCCGACGGCAGCCAGTCGGTCGAGCACGCGACGCAGAACCTCGCTGCCGTCTGCCAGGGACTGAAGGCCAAAGGCGTGTCCGTCTTCACCATCGGCTACGACCTCAACGACGCGCAAACCCTCGACCTGCTCCGGACGTGCGCCGGTCCTGGCAATTTCTACGACGCCAAGGACATCCAGTCGGGGCTGGTGACGAGCTTCCAGGCCATCGGCACCAAGGTGAGCGACGCCATGCTGAGGCTGTCGAAATAGCGCCCGCCACGATGGCATGACTGTTGCGTGGCCGACGTCACGACTGTCTGAGGGAGCGACCACGCATGACACAGCTCACCGTGAGCGATCGGCTGCCAGCGGCGAGCGCCAGCCCCGCGACGTCCGTCATCGCCACCCGCCCGGACGACAGCCATCTCCTGCCGGATGGACAGACGCTCGACCTGGCCGTCATCGACACCGTCGCAGGCCTCGCCGCGCTCGAAGCCGATTGGAACGACCTCTACGCCCACGCCGCGACACCGAACCAGGTCTTCCAGCAGTTCAACTGGTGCTGGCACTGGGCCACGCATTATGCGAGCGGCCCCGATGCCCCACGCCGGATCGCGATCGTGACCGGCCGCCGCGATGGCCGCCTCGTCCTCGTCCTGCCCCTCGCCGTGCAGACGACGGCCACGCTGCGCGAGTTGCAGTGGCTCGGCGAGCCCGTGTCCCAATATGGCGACGTCCTGGTTGCCCCCGAGGCGTCCCATCCCGCACACCTCCTCTCAGCCTGGTCCCGCGCCATCCAGGCGACCCGCGCCGATGTCGCAAATCTGCGCAAGGTGCGCGCCGATGCCCCCGCCATGCTCCTGATGGGGCGCACCGGAGCCGTGCTCACCGCCACCGAGGACGCCCCCTATCTCCGCCTCGACGGCGAGCCGAGCTTTGCCGGCTGGGAAGAGCGCCGT
>JBGSJD010000584.1:0-5609 GCA_041742195.1 Hyphomicrobiaceae bacterium | reverse complement strand
GTGGTGACGCCGGGGAGCGCGCCGTCGGCCAGTCGTTGGGGCGCACCTGATGCGGTCACGGTGTTCCCCCTGCCGGCAGCTGGAATCGCCCGCTGCCGCTCATGCCGGGTCGGACGTCCGGATCGGCACCCAGCAGAACGGCGTTGGCTTTCATGGTCCGGCTGACAGGATCCACGACGGCGCCGATATGCTGAAGTCGCGCCGCATAGGACCGCCGGGTCTCCTCGATCTCGAAGGAGAAGCCGAAACCTGGCCGCAGCCAGACGGCCCAGTGCGACGGCAGGATGAGTTCGACTTCGAGCGCGCCGTCCTTGACGATACGAAGCAGCGGCGCGTTGGGCTGGGGGATCTCGAAGACATCGACGAACCGCTCGACGATGCGGCCGTCATAGGGCGCGACGACCTCGCATTGGGTCATCCGGGCGCGAAGCGAATCGGCCTGCGCCCGGGCCTGCACGTGCTTGATCTCCGCCAGCGCCAGCTCGTTGTTTCCGGCAGCCTTGTGCCGCAAGAGATGTCGGTTCGTCTCGACCATGATGTCCTGCGCCTTGACCTCGGCCTCGGCCGCGCTGAGATCGGCGTCGTAACGTTGACAGTCGAAGCGCAGGAGGCTGTCCCCTGCGCGGAATGCCTGTCCGGCCTTGAAGGCGATCGCGGCCACGCGCGCCACGAGTTCGCTCGAGATGGTCGCAGAGGCTTCCGCCCGCACCACGCCTCTCACGAGACTGACGCTGCCTTGCTCGGTGGCCCGCGCGCCTGTCGCGCCGAACAGCAACGGCGCGACGACGAGCCAGACGGCAGTGCGCAAGGACGGTGTGCGCGGATCAACGGGCATGCGCGACGACGCTGCCGGTCACGGCATGCTTGACGTCGGACAGCGACAGCCGGTTGTAGTCGATGTCGGTGCTGGGCAGCTGGCCGACTGCAGCGAGAACCATCGCCGCCGCACTTTGCAGCTCGGCAAAACTCATGTCCCGCTTCACGGTGGCCACGATGGCGTTCAGCTCTTCGCGGATGGCCGTCTGCTCGCTGACTTTGCCTGCCGCGAAAGCGCTCTGGATCTGCCGCACGATGCGCCGCTGCACGTCGTAGTACCTGTCGGCACTCCGGAAGTCGCGGTGCGCGTGATAGAGCCGCGCGCGGCTGACGTGAACCTGGGTCATGATGGCCATCGTCACGGCCCTTGCCCGCGTATCGAGGAGCGCATCCTTGGCATCGATTTCGAGGCGACGGTCCGGATAGGAGAAAACCTTCAGCAGATTCCAGCTCGCCTGCGCGCCCCACGAAACCCAGTGATTGTTGAACAGGAATTGATTGCTGTTCCAGCTCGGCGACGCATCGAGAGAGACGCCCGGAAGCATTTCGATGAGTGCGGCTTCGGCGTCGCGTGCATTGATCCGCTGCTGATAGGCTACCTCGCGCAGCTCGGATCGTTGCGTCAGCGCCAGTTCGATCATCTGCTCGGCAGAGAGATCGGGACGACCGGGCGGGGAGAGTTTGCGCGGAATGGCAATCTCGTAGTGTTTCCCGGGGTCCAGGTTGAGCAATGCCGCAAGCTGTGCGCGGGCGCCACTGAGATCGCCCGCGAGCTTTCGGATCTCGCGCTGAACCTCCACCAGCTCGCGTTCGATGGTGAGCGCGGTCAGCGGCGAGGACTCCCCGGCCGCAACAAGCCCACTGGCATTCGCGAGAGCATTCTGCACGCGCGCATCGAGGCTCTTCAGCCGATGCATCAGTCGGGTCGCGGCGACGGCACGCCAATAGGCCGCCCGCGTGCTCTCGAGAATGCGGTTCACCACGCGCCGCCGCGTTTCCTCTGCGATCAGCACACGATCGGCGGCTTGCTTGGCGCGCACATAGGACAGTCCGAAATCGAGAATGTGCCAGCTGAAGCGGATGTCGGACGTCCGCACATCGCGATCGGAGGACGTCGAGGACGTGAGCGATTGCTCTCCGGTACCGGTTGGCGTCAGCAGTCTGACGCTCGAGCCGCCGGAATAGTTGTTCCGGTCGGCAAAGCCCGCGTTGGCGGCGGCAGAGGGCAGCAGGGAATAATGCGACAGGCGCAGCTGCTGCTCGGCGAGCATGAGCTGCATGATCTCGATCTCCTTGTCGAGATTGTATTTGAGTGCGCGTGCCATGGCGTCGGCGAGCGTCACGGGGCCGCCGAGCGGCTCCTGGTCTGCGGTCACCCGAGCGCGCTTGTCGATCGCGTACGTCGTCAGTTGGGTTTCGGTGAGCGGCTCTGGGTGCACGCTGCAACCGGCTGCGGCGAGAACGGCGCAGCACGCGAGCACGGGTCTCAGGATCATGAGGGTGTGGTCCCTTGTCTGTCCGTGGATTGGCGGGAGACGCACACGCATAAGTTGCAGAATGGAATACAGATCAATTTAAAACTGTAAATGTCCGGAATTCGCGTGGTCGGACAAATCTCGAACGAGTTGCCGTTATGCAACCATAAGATGTGGCAAGAGAGGTCCTGCGGCAGGTGGTGCAGTCCAGGAAGTCCGGCGCATCCGATGTTGGCTTCGCTGTGCCCCGCCCCGGCGCCCCGACGACGTTCACGGCGTGTCTGGTCGCATGCCATGCGAGATGAGCACATCTTGTTAACGTGCGACAACTATAGATTGAAAACAGGAATAAAGGCACAGCCAATGGGTGCGCGATGCAACACAATATTCATATCCTGTCTCGTCACAAGGTCGCCGACACGGAACTCTTGAGGGCGCGGCTTTTGACCTCGTCTTCGGCAAATATTCTGACGAAGGATCGGGCGACGCCGTCGGCCACAACCGAATCGACAACCAAGGGTTGTTTTAGAGCGCGCCTGAGCGGGATGGCCATGGTGCTCGCGCATCGCGCAATGCGACTCATCCACAAGTCGAAGCGCCGCTTGCGCCGAATGGCCGTGTCACTCAATCGAAAGAGGCTGGAGAAGGCGCGCAGCCGGACCTCCCTGGCGAGGACCGCGACGCAGTCATTCTCACGCGCACAAGCGCTCAACCTGCTGGCTCTGGAGCCGCGTGTCGTGTTCGACGCGGCGGCAGCCGATACGGCCGCCGAGATCTCCGGGCAGACGGCGGCCCAGCAGCCCGAGCCCGCCGCCGAGGACCTGCACAGCGACAGTTCCGAAAGCGCCACCAGCGAGGGTAACTCGATAGACTTCGCCCCGGACGGCCCGACGGCCGATGATCGCCGGGAGATCGCATTCATCGACGCCTCGGTCGACAACGCAGACCAATTGCTGTCCGGGATCGGCGGCAACGTGGAAGTTGTTCTCCTCGACGGCTCTCGCGACGGGCTGCAGCAAATCGCCGAGGTACTGGGCGGTCGGAGCGGCTTCGATGCCGTCCATGTTCTATCGCACGGCGCACCCGGTGAACTGCGCCTCGGCAACACCGACGTCACCTTGTCCTCGATCTCGGGCCATCACGCTGACGCTCTGGCCGCGATCCGCGACGCCCTGTCGTCCGACGCCGATATTCTGTTCTATGGCTGCGATGTCGCGGCGGGCGCTGGCGGTGCCGCGTTCGTGGCCGCGATTGCCGAAGCGACAGGGGCTGATGTCGCGGCCTCGACCGATGCAACCGGAACAGCCGAACTCGGCGGCGACTGGACCCTCGAGGCGGCGCACGGCGATATCGAGACGACGGCTCTCGCTGTTACGGAATATAGCGGGCTGCTGGCCCCGCTCGTGGTCACACCTGTCGGGACGGGCGGCGTGACGGCCATGACTCTCGCTCAGCAATTGATGGGCGACAGCACGACGATCGTGAGCGCGACACTTTACGGACAGCAGAGTCAGGCCGGAATCTTCTCCGGCGCCGACGGTTACACGCCGAGCTGGCTCTCGTTCTCGTCGGGCGCAATTTTCTCGACCGGCCAGGCCAACCTCCCGACGACCAATTCGGCGGACAACTATTCGGCCGGATTGACGACATTCGGTGTCGGAGGCCATGCCGACTTCGCCGCGATCGGTGGCAACTCCTCGCACAATGCGTCCTACATCGACATCTCGTTCATCCCCGACAACGATCGCCTGTCGATCCAGTTCGTGTTCGGATCGGACGAGTACAACGAGTATGTCTACAGCGGTGTTTCGGATGCGATGGCGGTCTGGGTCAACGGCACGAACATCGCCGTGACCCCCAACGGCTCGCCCATCGGCATCGACACGATCAACGCATCGGGGACATTCACTCCAGGGCAGGGCCCCTCGGCCGCGCCTTCGCTGTTCGTCAACAATGACCTCCAGAATGGCGGTGGCAATTACGCGACCGAGATGGATGGCTTCACCCGCACTCTGGGAGCCACCATCACCGTCAATGCAGGCGTGGTGAACACGCTGCGTCTCGGCATCTCCGACATCGGTGACGGCGTCTTTGATTCCTGGCTGCTCGTTCAGGCCGACAGCGTCCAGGCCAATCTCATCGCCCAGAACGATGTTGTCGGCACCACCCTGAATACACCCGTCACGTTCGACGTGGCGGCCAATGACATCGACTACGACGGCGACAGCAAGACGATCATCAACATCGCAGACCAGCCGATCGTTGCCGGCCAGACGGTGACGCTGGCGAGCGGCGCGACCGTCAAGCTCAATACCGACCAGACGCTCACGGTGACGCCGGCGACCAACTCCAGTTTGCAGGAATTGTTCACCTATACGATCACGGATGGGCACGGCAACACGGCGTCCGCCTACGCGACCGTCAATATCATCGCCGGCACGCCTCCGGCTCTGGACCTGGACGGGTCTGCTGCGGGCACAGGGTATGCAACGACATACGCCACCGGCGGAGCCGGTGTCGCGGTAGCCGACGTCGACGCCATCGTCACGGACACGAACAACGTCACGCGGGCCACGATCAGTCTTGGCGGCTCCTACGCTGGCGACCTGTTGACGGCAGGTACGCTGCCGGCTGGCGTGACCGTCGACCCGTCATCGACAGCAACCAGCATCGTCCTCGTCGGAAACGTCTCCGCGTCGACGATGGAGCAGGCCATCAAGGCCGTGACCTACTCGAACAGCGTCTCCTCGCCCGATCTGACGGATCGCACCATCTCCGTCCAGGTTTCCGACGCGACGGGTCTGTCCTCGGCAATCGCGCAGACCGTCGTCCAGCTTGTCGCGCTGAACAGCCCACCCGTTGGCGTGCCGGATGCGATCCCGGTCACGGAGGACGTCACCTCGTCATTGAACGTGCTGGCGAACGACAGCGATCCGAATGGCAACCCGATCACGATCGCATCCGCGTCGATCGATGTGAACGGCGACGGCATTGCCGAGACCTTGGCGCTGGGCGTTCCGACCAGTCTGGTCAGCGCCCTGGGCGTGCCGCTCGGCACCATCACGGTAACTTCGGCGGGGAACGTCACCGTGACGCCCGAACCGAATTATCATGGGCCGTTGCCCCAAATGACATATGTGCCGACCGACGGAACGGCGAACGGTGCCCCCGTCGCGGTAACGTTGGGTCCCGTGGTCGACGTGAACGACGCGCCGGTCGCAGGCCCGCCGACGCCCTCCGGCAACGAGGACACGCCGATCACGGTGAGCCTCGCCGGCACGGATCTCGACGGCACCATCGCATCGGTCACCGTCACGG
>JBGSJD010000583.1:0-5154 GCA_041742195.1 Hyphomicrobiaceae bacterium | reverse complement strand
CGAGGAGCCGCTGCTCGAGAAGAACGACGCGCCGACGGACGACCCCACGCCCGCCACGGCGGGGTCGGCGAGCGCGACCTTCACGGCGCGCTCCTGCAGAGCCTTCATCTGTTCGAAGGAGGCGTCCGTGGCGCCCTGCATGAAGACCGAAACGAGGCCCGTATCGTCGGTCGGAAAGAAGCCCTTCGGCAGCTTCACGAAGAGAAAGGCTGTCGCCGCCAGAACGGCTGGAACGGTCAGCAGCGTGAGCCAGCGATACTTCAGCGCCACATCGAGAGACGACGTATAGGCCGAGAGGATGGCGTCGAGGGGACGTTCGACGATGCGATCCAGCCAGCGCGAGCGCGGGTTGGCGTGGCCGCGCACCGTATAGGCGCAGAGCATCGGCGTCAGCGTCAGCGAGACGATGGTCGAGATGGCGATCGCGAACAGCATCGTCATCGCGAACTCGTGGAGGAGGCGACCCGGCAAGCCGCCCATGAACACCAGCGGAATGAAGGCCGCCGCGAGGGAGAGCGAGATCGAGACGATGGTGAAGCCGATTTCGCGCGCGCCAACAAGTGCTGCCTGCAACGGCGCGAGGCCCTTCTCGAGATTGCGGTACATGTTCTCGATCATGACGATGGCGTCGTCGACGACGAAGCCGACCGAGATGGCGAGCGCCATCAGCGTCAGATTGTTGATCGAGTAGCCGGCAAAGGCCATGGCCGCGAGCGTGCCGGCGATCGACAGGGGGACGGTGACGCCGGCCGCGAACATGGGCGCCGTCCGCCGCAGGAAGACGAGGACGACGAACATCACCAGCGCGATCGAGAGGAGGAGCGTGTGCTCCATGTCTGCGACGGAGGCGCGGATGGTTGCGGTGCGATCGGAGAGAACGGAGATCTCGATGCCTGATGGTATCCAGCGCTTCAGCTCGGGGATCATGGCTTTGACGCCATCGACGGTCTCGATGACGTTGGCGTCGGACTGGCGGGTGATGAACAACAGCACCGCCGGCTCGAGGTTGAAAAGTGCGGCGGAGCGCGCATTGCGGGTCGCCTGCACCACGGTCGCCACGTCGCGGAGATGGATCGGCACGCCGCCGACCGACTTGACGACGACCGCCTCGTAGTCCGCCACGGTGGTCAGCTGGGCGTTGGTCTCGATGGCAATGAGCTGCTCGGCGCCGTCGATGGCGCCCAACGGAACGAGTTGCGTCGCGGCCGCCACGGCGCGACGCACATCCTCGCTCGAGACACCCATCGCGGCGAGGCGGCGCGGGTCGGTGCGAATGCGGAGCGCCGGCTGCTCGGCGCCAGAGACGTTGACCTCACCGACACCCGGCACTTGGGCGATGCGCTGGAGGATGGTGGTGTCGGCGACATCGTAAATCGTTGAGACCGGGACCGTTTTCGACGTCAGCGCCAGGATCAGGACGGGCGCGGCATTGGGATTGGCCTTGCGAAAGGAAGGTGCCGCCGGCATGTCGCTCGGCAGGTCGGCCGCCGCGGCATTGATGGCGGCCTGGACGTCTCGGGCGGCGCCGTCGAGTGATCTCGAGAGGTCGAATTGCAGGCGAATGCTCGTCGAGCCGAGGCCACTCGTCGAGCGCATGTCGGTCACGCCTGAAATCTCGCCGAGGCGCCGCTCGAGGGGCGAGGCGACCGTCGCGGCCATCACCGCCGGATCAGCGCCCGGGCGGTTGGCGCGGACGACGATCATCGGGAACTCGACCGACGGCAGACTCGCGACGGGCAGCGTTCGGAAACCTACGATGCCCGCGAGAAGCAAACCGATCGCGAGCAGGATCGTCGCGACCGGGCGCAGGATGAACGGGCGCGAGATGTCGACGGCGATGTGCCCGATGTGGGTCGCCGTGGCGCTGCGGGATCGGCCGGGCGTCGTCTCCGTCATGATGCGGCCTCACCCGGCCGTCGCGGTGACGTGCGATCCGGCTGGCGGGCTTGATGTCACATGCGGATGGCGGGGGATGTCGACGTCGGGGTTTTCTCCGGCGATCCGGGCGCGCAGGCGCTCCAGGGTCAGGTAGATCACGGGCGTGGTGTAGAGCGTCAGCATCTGCGAGACGAGCAAGCCACCGATGATGGTGATGCCGAGCGGGTTGCGAAGTTCCGAGCCGGCGCCACTCTCCACCGCCAGCGGCAGGGCACCGAGCAGGGCGGCGAGCGTCGTCATCATGATCGGGCGGAAGCGCAGGCGGCAGGCTTCGGTGATGGCGGCGCGCGGCGACATGCCCTCGCGGCGCTCGGCCTCGAGGGCGAAATCGATCATCAGGATCGCGTTCTTCTTCACGATGCCCATGAGCAGGACGATGCCGATGAGTGCGACGACCGAGAGGTCGAGGCCGGTGACGTGCAGCGCCAGCACGGCGCCGATGCCGGCGGAGGGCAGCGTCGTCAGGATGGTCAGCGGATGGATGGCGCTCTCGTAGAGAATGCCGAGCACAAGATAGATGCAGACGATGGCCGCCAGGATCAGCCACGGCTGGCCGTCGAGCGCGCGCGCGAACTCCGCGGCCTCGCCAGCGAACGTGCCCGTTATCGATGCCGGCAACCCGATCTCGCCCTGAGCCGTCGCAATCGCGGCATTGGCCTCGGAGAGCGCTGTCCCCGCCGCCAGATTGTAGGACACCGTCGCCGCCGGGAACTGGTCCTGGCGGAGGACGGCGAGGGGGGCCGTCGTGCGGACGATGCGCGCGATGCTGCTCAGCGCGATCTGGGTGCCGCCGGACGACGGCACATAGACCTGCTCCAGCGCGGCGGGATCGCGATTGTAACGCGGCGAGGCCTCGAGCACGACGCGGTACTGGTTCGCCTGGGCATAAATGGTCGAGATCTGGCGCTGGCCGAAGGCGTCGTTCAGCGCGTCGTTGACCTGGCTCATGGAGACCCCGAGGCGGCCGGCGCGGGCCCGGTCGACTTCGACGATGGCTTTCAGGCCATCGTTCTGCAGGTCGGTTCCAACGTCGACGAGGCGCGGGTTCTCGCGGAGGCGCAGGGCGAGCCGCTCGGCCCAGCGGGAGACCTCGGCCGCGTCCGTACCGCTCAGCGTATACTGGTAGACGGCGCGCGACGGCCGACTCGCGATCTGCACCTCCTGCACCGGACGGAAGGTGACATTGACGCCCCCGATACGACGGGCGGCGCCCGCGAGACGTTCGATGATCGCGGTCTGGGGTGCGCGTTCCTTCCGTGGTTTGAGGGTGATCTTCAGATGGCCGGCGTTGGGCGTCGGGTTGAGGGCGCTGACGCCGAGGATCGAGACGATGCCGGATACGTCGGGGTCCTTGGCGAGGGCCTCCGTCAGCTCGGCCTGGATGCGGCCCATGGCCTCGAAGGATGTCGCGGGTGCGGCCTCGTAGGTCGCCGTCACGAGCCCCGTGTCCTGGAGCGGCAGGAAACCCTTCGGCACGTGCACATAGAGCCAGACCGTCGCCACGACAGTGGCCAGCGTCACGAGGAGCGTCGCGCGCTCGCGGGCGAGCACGAACCCGAGGCTCTTCATGTAAAGGCCGACGACACGCTCGTCGAAGCGGTCGAGCCACGATTTCGGCGTTGCCGCCGCGCCGCGATGCGGGCGCAGCAGACGGGCGCACAACATGGGAATGAGCGTCAGCGATACCACTGCCGAGACGACGACCGCGATCGACAAAGTCAGCGCGAACTCGCGGAACATGCGGCCGACGAGCCCGGTCATGAAGAGGAGCGGAATGAACACGGCGATCAGCGATAGGGTCAGCGAAATGACCGTGAAGCCGATCTCCGACGCGCCTTCGAGGGCGGCCGAGAACGGATCCTTCCCATCCTCCATGTGGCGCACGATGTTCTCGATCATCACGATGGCGTCGTCGACGATGAAGCCGGTGCCGATGGTCAGCGCCATCAACGAGAGATTGTCGAGCGAGAAGCCCCACAGCCACATGACGGCAAACGTGGCGACGATCGAGACCGGCAGGCCGATGCCGGCGATGAGTGTGGCGCCCCAGGACTTCAGGAACAGCAGCACCACCAGCACCACCAGCGCCACGGCGAGCACGAGCGTGAACTGCACGTCGTGGACGGAGGCGCGGATCACTTCCGTCCGGTCATGCACGATCGCAAGGCGGACACCGTCGGGCATGCCGCGCTCCAGGCGGGGCAGTTCGCGCTTCAGAAGTTCGACGGCCGCGATGACGTTGGCGCCGGGCTGGCGCTGGACGTTGATGACGACCGCTGTCTTGCCCTGGTACCAGCCGCCGACCTTGTCGTTCTCGAGGCCATCGGTCACGGTCGCCACGTCGCCGAGCCGGACGGGGGCATTGTTGCGCCACGCCACGACGATGCTGCGATATTGCTCGGCGCTGGTGATCTGGTCGTTGGCCGCGATCACGTAGGACTGGCTGGCGCCGTCGAGCGAGCCTTTTGGCCCAGACACGTTGGCGGCGACGATCGCGCCGCGGAGATCGGCCATCGAAAGCCCGTAACCGGCGAGGCGCGAGAGATCGGCCTGGATGCGTACGGCCGGCTTGACGCCGCCCTCGATGGAGACGCGGCCGACGCCCGACACCGAGGCGAGGCGCTGGGCGATCAACGTATCGGCGACATCGGCGAGGGCACGGAGGGGCAGGCTGTCGGACGTGAGTGCCAGCGTCACGATGGGCGCGTCGGCGGGGTTCACCTTGGCGAAGGTCGGCGGATAGGGCAGGTTGCGCGGCAAGGTCGAGGCGGCGGCATTGATGGCTGACTGCACATCCTGGCCGGCCGCGTCGATGTCACGGCCGAGGCGGAACTGCAAGGTGATCTGGCTGATGCCGAGCGACGAGGACGACGTCATGACTTCGAGCGAGGCGATCTGGCCCAGCTGACGCTCGAGCGGGGACGTGACGAGATTGGCCATCGTCTCGGCGCTGGCGCCGGGGAGCTCCGTCGACACCTGGATGGTCGGGAATTCGACCTGCGGCAGCGAGGATACCGGCAGGCCCAGATAGCCGAGGATGCCGGCCATGAGGACGGCAAGGGTCAACAACGACGTCGCGATGGGCCGCAGGATGAACGGGGTCGAGACGCTCATTGCGTCTTGCCTGACGCGGGGCTCGTGGCGCGTGGCAGGGCGCCGGTGGCGTCGCCGGTCTTGTCGGACTTCGGCGATGTGGCGGCGGGGGCTCCATCGCCC
>JBGSJD010000582.1:0-2243 GCA_041742195.1 Hyphomicrobiaceae bacterium | reverse complement strand
GCTGGCCGGGCGACTGACGCGCCGCCCCGGCTTGCCGGTCACCCCGCGATCCGGTTCATCGCCCGCGCCAGATCGAAATCGAGGCGCGTAAGGCCACCGGCATCGTGCGTGGCGAGCACCACGTCGACGCGGTTCCAGACGTTGAACCATTCGGGATGATGGCCCAGGCGCTCCGCCTCCAGCGCGACACGCGACATGAACCCGAACGCGGCACTGAAATCCGCAAACTTGAACGATCGCGCAATCGCCTCGCGACCATCGACCCGGCTCCACCCGTCGAGGGTGGCCAGTTCCGCGACGATGGCCGATGCATCGAGCTTCTGCGCCATGAAAACCTCCCGCGCTGCATGCGTCTGCCGAGTGGCTACGATAGCGCACGCTGCACGGATCGCCGCGCCATCCTTCACCTAGCTCGTCGGCGAACCCGCAAGGCGCTTCCAGATCGCCTTCTCACCGAGCTGCTCGACGAACGCCGCGTGCGCCGCCTCGTCCTCCGCCGTAAGCCGGGGCGCCAACGGCGCCGGACGCACGGCCGCCACTTGCCGCTGCCGCGACCGTCCACCGGAATTCTGTCCGCTCGCCGCGAGCTCGAGCGTCGCCTGCCGTTCTCCCAGCAGCTCGACATAGACGCTCGCCAGCAACAGCGAGTCCATCAGCGCGCCGTGCTTGGTCCGTTTCGAGTTGTCGATGCCGTAGCGCTTGCAGAGCGCATCGAGACTGTTCGGCCCGGCCGGATGCTTCCGCCGCGCGATCTCGAGCGTATCGACGAGCCTGTCCCTGGGCAGCACCGGCCGTCCGGCGCGCTGCAGCTCCATGTTGATGAAGCCGGCGTCGAACGAGGCGTTGTGAATGACGAGCGGCGCATCCCCGATGAACGCGAGGAAATCACCGACGACCGCCTTGAACACCGGCTTGTCGGCCAGGAACTCGTTGGAGATGCCATGGATGTTGAAGGCTTCCGGGTGCACCTCCCGGCCTTCGGGATTGATGAACACGTGGAATTCCGACCCGGTCGGGATCCGGTTGATGATCTCGACACACCCGAGCTCGATCAGCCGGTCGCCCGTCTTGGCGTCGAGCCCCGTCGTTTCCGTATCGAGCACGATCTCGCGTAGCATGTCGTCATCCCCCGCGCGCCTGACCTCTGCTCGGGTGTCGGCCCGAAACCGCCCCGGATGCAATGGCCCCCGGCGTCGCGTCCACAAGCGGATCGGGCCTTTGGTGCGCGTGATGGCCCGGTGTGCGCCGGATCAGGCCCAGTATCTCCCGTACGCCGTCCCCGACCGCCCCCGCAGCGCCGCCACGACACGGTCCACTTCGGCCTCGGTCTCGGGAATGGTGACGCCGGTATCGATGACGAAATCCGCGCGGGCCCGCTTTTCGGCGTCTGGCACCTGCCGCGACAGGATCTGCTCGAACTTCTCAGCCGTCATGCCCGGTCGCTCCAGCACGCGCTGCCGCTGCAGATGCGCGGGCGCCGAGACGACGACCACGACATCGACCCGCTTTTCGCCGCCACCCTCGAGCAGCAGCGGGATCTCGAGCACCGCCATGTCCGACCCTCGCACTGCCTCGACCTGAAGGAACGCGCGTTCGGCGGCAAACACCAGCGGATGCACGATGGCTTCGAGTCGCTTGAACCCGGAAGGATCAGCGAGGAGTGCCGCCGCCAGCTTCGGCCGCTCGACCCCGCTCGGCCCGGTCACCCCTGGAAAAGCAGCCTCGATCGGCGCCACGGCGGCCCCACCGGCCTCGTAGAGCTTGTGCACCTCCGCATCCGCGTCGCAGACCGCGATTCCGTTGGCGGCAAAACGTTTCGCGACCGTCGACTTGCCCATGCCGATGGAGCCCGTCAGTCCGATGATCAGCATCAGTGCCCCTCGATATCGCGAACGATGATGGCGCGGAGGTCCGGCGTCACCTCCGGCGTCACGCCGAACCACTTGGAGAATCCGAGAACGGCCTGGTGCAGCAGCATGCCGAGGCCGTCGACACCCGTGCGGCCGGCCCGACGCGCCGCCGCCAGAAACGGTGTCTCGAGGGGCGTATAGACGGCATCGACGGTGACGAGGTCGTCCCGGCAGCGGCTGAAATCGATGTCGGGTGCGCCGACGCCGTTCATTCCGAGCGTCGTCGTATTGGCGACCACACGACAGTCCTTCACGACGTCGTTGAGCGCCGCCCAGGGCGCCACCCGCACCTTGGGTCCGAGCGCGCGCGCGACGTCTTCCGCCCGCGCCACG
>JBGSJD010000581.1:0-1735 GCA_041742195.1 Hyphomicrobiaceae bacterium | reverse complement strand
GACGACCGCGAGCGCATGCACCAGCAGCATGCTCGACGCACTGATGAGCGCAGGCCCTTGCACGGCATGCGCCCCGAGCGCTGCCGCGATCACGCCGGCTGCCCCCATGAGCCCCGCGATGACGAGTGCGACGCTCCCCATCATGCGCCGATGAGCCCTTTCGCCACCTTGTCGAGGGCCATCAGGCCGCGAAGTAGCCCTTCGAAGTCCTTGAGCGGCACCATGTTCGCCCCGTCCGACGGTGCCTTGTCGGGGTCGGGATGCGTCTCGATGAACAGCCCCGCGACGCCGACGGCCACGGCAGCCCTCGCGAGAACGGGCACGAACCGCCGGTCACCACCGGACGACGTCCCTTGCCCGCCCGGCTGCTGCACCGCGTGCGTGGCATCGAAGATCACCGGCGCGCCGGTCTCGGCCATGATCGGCAGCCCGCGCATGTCGACGACAAGCGTATTGTATCCGAACGACGCGCCGCGCTCGGTCACGAGCACCCGGCTGTTGCCCGAGCCGGTGACTTTGGCGACGACGTTCTTCATGTCCCAGGGCGCCAGGAACTGGCCCTTCTTGATCTTGACCACGCGGCCTGTCTTCGCCGCCGCGATCAGGAGATCGGTCTGCCGGCAGAGGAACGCCGGGATCTGCAGGATGTCGACCACCGGCGCCACGCGTTCGCACTGCCACGTCTCGTGGACGTCCGTGACGACCGGCAAGCCGAGACTTTCCCGGATCTCGGCGAACACCGAGATCGCCGTCTCGAGCCCGACGCCCCGCTTCCCCGCGAGCGACGTGCGGTTCGCCTTGTCGTAGCTCGTCTTGTAGACGAGCCCGATGCCGAGCCGCCCGGCGATCTCCTTCAGCGCCGATGCCGTCTCGAGCGCATGCGCACGGCTCTCCATCTGGCACGGTCCCGCGAGCACGGCGATCGGCCGGTCCTGCGCAAACGTGACGGTACCGACTGTGACGGCCGCATCGGGCCGATCGATGGTACTGCTCATGGTGCCCCCTTCGTCTCGCCGCGCAGCGCGCCCTCCCACGGGCGTCGCAGCGCGCCTGCGTCTGACCTTAGGGCGATTTGGGCCCCTTGCCGACCGGCTTGGCGTCGCGGCTGGCGATCTCCTTGTAGCGCGGAAGATCATCGTGGACGTCGAACCAATCGACGCGCTCGCCGATGTGGGCGTGTCCGGTCGGCGGGAACTTCGCCGGATCGTCGAGCGTGCCGTGGAACAGGTGCACTTCTTTCGGCCAGCGCGAGCCGGCGTAGGCCATCGGCGAGCCGCAGGTGGGGCAGAAGTAGCGGTTGACGCCCGGCGATGACTGATAGACCGACGGCGTCCCCTGCAGATAGTGGAACTGGTCGATATCGACCCCGACGTAGGTCGCGACCGCCGAGGACACCGCCCGTCGGCAGCTCTCGCAATGGCAGTGCATCACCCATTTCGGCTTGCCGGAAAACTCGTAGGCGATGGCCCCGCACAGGCAGTGCCCTCGGGTAGAGTCCATCTTGGGCTCGGTCATGGCGATCAATTCCTCTGGCATCATCCTCAGGCACTATAGATCGTCGCGCGCAGTCCGGCCGAGAGTAACGCACGCCCGGGCGGCTTGTCGCCGTCACCATCGCACATGGTTGAGCGAGACACCGCGGCGGCCTCAATCGATGACGATGAGCACACCGGTACGCGCGATCTGGTGAGGTTGCACGAGGGGCGGCGGCGGTGGCGGAGGGGGCGCGGCCCGG
>JBGSJD010000580.1:0-3171 GCA_041742195.1 Hyphomicrobiaceae bacterium | reverse complement strand
ATGGCGGCGCTCGACCGCCGCCTGCGGCGGGGCGAAGAGACGCTGCGGCGCGTCGAGGACGTGTGCCGGGGCATCGGCCGCATCGGCGGCGCGATCTTCGGGGCGGCCGATGCCGTGCGCTCGCGCATGGACCCGCGGCGTCGAGCCGGTTCGGATGCCTCGACGCCCGAGGCGGATCGTCCCGCTCCCTGACCGCGCCTCGGTCTCAGGGCGCACGGCTGGACCTCGACAGCGTCGCATCGGCATGCTGACTGATGTTCGACGAGATCCGGCGCGGGAGCGCGCCGGGCCTTGTCTTCAGCAACGTCTCCCGGTGGCTCGCTCATGTCGTCTGAAACGTCTCCGCCGTCCCCTATCTCGTTTGATGAGTTTCTCGCCGTGGACATCCGCGTCGGGACCATCGTCGCCGCCGAGCCGTTCCCGGAGGCGCGCAAGCCCGCCTTCAAGCTCCGCATCGATTTCGGTCCCGAGATCGGGATCAAGAAGAGTTCCGCCCAGATCACCCGCCACTACGCTCCCGAGGCGCTCGTCGGCCGCCAGGTGGCGGCCGTCGTCAACTTCCCGCCGCGCCAGATCGGGAAGTTCATGTCGGAAGTGCTGACCCTCGGTTTTCCCTGCGCCGACGGCGAGGTGGTGCTTGTCGGTCCGGAGCGCGCGGTCCCCAACGGCGGCCGCCTCTACTGAGCGGCCAGCCTTGTCCTAGCCGACCAGCGGAAAGCGCCCCTCGACGGGGTACTCCGGATCGGTGTAGCCGGGCGTCGAGGGATGCCCCGGCGGGACGAGGTTGTCGACGAGCGCCTCGTCGGCGGCCGTGAAGTCGACGTGAAGCGCCCGCACATAGCCCTCCCACTGCGCAAACGTCCGCGGCCCTGCAATGACGCTCGTCACCGCCGCGTTGTTGAGCGCCCAGGCGATGGCGAACTCGACGAGTGACACGCCGCGACTCTCGGCGTGTGCCTTGAGCTTCTGCGCGATAGCGAGCGATTCCGGCCGCCATTCCGTCTGCATCATGCGCCGGTCCCCGCGCCCGGCCCGCGTGTCGGGCGGCGCGTTGCTACCCGGAACGTACTTGCCCGAAAGCACACCCCGCGCGAGCGGGCTGTAGGCGGCGATGCCGAGATCGAAGGCGCGGGCGGCCGGGAAGAGCTCCACCTCCGGCATCCGGCTCATGATGTTGTAGCAGGGCTGCAGGACGACCGGCAGCGGGGCCCCGACCTCCCGGCAGGCAGCCGCGATCACCGGAATATGCCAGGCCCTGACGTTGGAGAGACCCCAGTAGCGGATCTTTCCGGAGCGGATCAGGTCACCGAACGCCCGCGCGATCTCGGGCCAGGGCACGCTGGCATCGACCCGGTGGATGTATTGGATGTCGATCCAGTCGGTCCCGAGCCGCGCCAGCGACGCATCGGTGGCGCTCATGATGTTCCGGCGCGAGAGGCCGCGGTCGTTCAGGCCGGTCCCGGTGGGCTGCGCCAGTTTCGTCGCCACGATCCAGTGCTGGCGGTGCGCGGAGACGATGCGCCCCGTCACCTCTTCCGAGCGTCCCTTCTCGTAGACGTTCGCCGTATCGATGAAATTGACGCCCCGGTCGCGTGCGTGGTCCACGATCCGCAGCGCCTCGTCTTCGGGCGTCGGCCCGCCGAACATCATGGTCCCGACGGCCAGCGTCGAGGCCTTGAGCCCGCTCGAGCCCAGTCTGCGATAGATCATGTCGGTCATCGGCGGTTCCTCGCTCAGCGCTCCAGCCGCCACCTTACCCGCAGGCTCTGCCGACGACAGCCGTTTGCCCGGTTGACGCGGACCGCCCCGTGCCTGAAATTCCGGCACGCCGACGAGCAACATCCCGACAAAGCAGGCAGAGTGTGAACGAGACCCCGGACCCGAAACCGGCCGCGCCCGGCCTCGCGCTGATGGTGTTGGCGCTGCTGCCCTTCGGGCTCGGCTACTTCTTCTCCTATCTCTATCGCGCCGTGAATGCCGTCGTGGCGCCCGATCTCGTCCGCGACCTCGGGCTCACGGCGAGCGAACTCGGCCTGCTGACGTCCGCCTACCTGCTCGCCTTCGCCCTGTTCCAGCTTCCGCTCGGCATTCTGCTCGATCGTTTCGGTCCCCGCCGCGTACAGGCCGCCCTCGTCGCGACCGGTGCGGCCGGCGCGCTGCTGTTTTCCCTCGCGACGTCGGTTCCCGCCCTCACCGTGGCCCGCGCCATCATCGGCATGGGATTCGCGGGTGGCCTCATGGCGGCATTCAAGGCCGTCGTGATCTGGGTCCCCGAGCCCCGCCGCGCGCTGGCCAACGCCTGCGTGATGTCGCTCGGCGCGGTCGGTGTCATCCTCGCCTCGGCGCCGATGGAGTATGCCGTCGGCGTCGTCGGCTGGCGGCAGGCGTTCGTCTACCTCGCCGCAGCGACGCTCGCCGTCGCGCTTCTGATCCTCGTCGTGGTGCCGGAACGCGCAACCGCCCGCTCGAACGCGAGCCTCGCGAGCCAGTTCGCCGACGTCGGGCGCATTTATCGCGACCCGGTCTTTCTGGCGCTCGTGCCCGTCCTCGCCATCCCCGCCGGCTCCCACATCGCCCTCCAGACGCTCTGGGCGGGGCCCTGGTTCACCGATGTCGAAGGCCTGAGCCGCGCCGCCGCCGCGACGGGCCTCTTCTGGATGGGGGTCGCATTTCTTGTGGGCGTGCTGATGAGCGGGGTGGTCGCCGACCTGCTCGTCCGCCGCGGCATCAGTCTCCTGACGGCCAACATAGGTTTCCTTGCGGTGTTTCTCGCGGCGCAGTGCGTGATCCTCGCCGGCGGGCTCGGCCATGGCGTGCTCGCCTGGTCGGTGTTCGCCATGACCGGTCACACCGCCGTCCTCGCCTATCCGTGGATCTCGAGCTACTTCGGCCCGGAGCTGTCGGGTCGCTCGAACACGGCGATCAACCTCCTCATGTTCGGAACGGCGTTCCTCGTCCAGTTCGCGGTCGGCTGGATCATCGACCTGTTCCCCGCCGCGTCGGGCGGGCGCTATGATCCCGACGGCTACCGCACGGCCTTCGGGATCGTGCTGGCGCTGGAGCTGGCAGCCCTCGCGTGGTTCGCGTGGAACCGACGCCTGCTCGCCGATGCCGAGCGGAAGATCGAGGGGCAGCGCACGCCCTCCGCCCCGGTGCGCGCGGCCACCCCAG
>JBGSJD010000579.1:0-6093 GCA_041742195.1 Hyphomicrobiaceae bacterium | reverse complement strand
ACGACGCGCTGGCGCTGCGCATCGGCCGCGCCTTCGAGGCCGACCGTGGCGCATTCCCGTCGCCGGCCGCCTGACGGCGGTCCTGTTCCGATCATCACGCTCCGCTTTCCGCCGAGGCCCGCATGACCACGAAAAAGAAGTCCCCCGCCGAGTTGCGCAGTGCGCGCTGGTTCGCCCCCGACGACCTGCGCTCGTTCGGGCATCGCAGCCGCATGAACCAGATCGGCTACGCGGTCGAGGAGTTCGCGGGCAAGCCCGTGATCGGCATCATCAACACGTGGTCCGATCTCGCGCAGTGCCATGCGCACTTCAAGCATCGCGTCGACGACGTGAAGCGCGGCATCCTGCAAGCGGGCGGGTTCCCGGTGGAATTGCCGGCGATCTCGCTCTCGGAGTCCAAGGTCAAGCCGACGACGATGCTCTATCGCAACTTCCTCGCCATGGAGACGGAAGAGCTCATCCGCTCGCATCCGATCGACGGCGCGGTGCTGATGGGCGGTTGCGACAAGACCACGCCGGGGCTGATCCTCGGGGCGACGAGTGCCGGCGTGCCGGCGATCTTCATGCCGGCCGGGCCGATGTTGCGCGGCAACTGGCACGGCAAGGTGCTCGGTTCGGGTTCGGACGCCTGGAAGTACTGGGACGAGCGGCGCGCCGGAAACATCTCGACCAAGGACTGGGGCGAGATGGAGATGGGCATCGCGCGCAGCTATGGCGTGTGCATGACCATGGGGACGGCCGCGACCATGACGGCGCTCGCCGATGTGCTCGGGCTCTGCCTGCCCGGGACGTCGTCGATCCCGGCGGCGGACAGCAACCACGTGCGCATGGCGTCGGCCTGCGGACGGCGCATCGTCGACATGGTGTGGGAGGATCTGACGCCGTCCAAGATCCTCACCGCGCAAGCGTTCCAGAATGCCATCACGGTGGCGATGGCCATGGGCTGCTCGACCAACGCCGTGGTGCATCTCGTCGCCATGGCGCGGCGTGCGGGGCATCCGGTGTCGCTCGAGGATTTCGACCGGACGAGCCGCAAGGTTCCGGTGATCGCCAACATCCGGCCGTCGGGCGACAAGTACCTGATGGAGGATTTCTACTACGCGGGCGGCCTCCTCGGCCTCATGTCACGGCTGACAGGGATGCTCGACCTGACGCAGATCACGGTGACCGGCGAGCCGTGGTCCAAGAGCCTCGAGGGGGCGGAGGTCTACAACGACGACGTGATCCGGACGGTCGACAACGCGATTTACAAGGAAGGCGCGCTGGCGCTCCTGAAGGGGAACCTGGCGCCGGACGGCTGTGTGATCAAGCCGTCGGCGGCCGAGGGGCGGCTCTTGAAGCATTCGGGCACGGCGTATGTGTTCGACACCTACGACCAGCTCAAGAAAGAGATCAACCGCGAGGACCTGCCGGTGACGGCGGACAGCGTTCTGGTGCTGCGCAACGCCGGGCCGCAGGGTGGGCCGGGCATGCCGGAGTGGGGCATGATCCCGATCCCGACGAAGCTCGTGAAGCAGGGTGTGCGCGACATGGTGCGCATTTCGGACGCGCGCATGTCGGGGACGAGCTACGGCGCATGTATCCTGCACGTGTCGCCCGAGAGCTATGTCGGCGGGCCGCTGGCGCTCGTCCAGACCGGCGACCGGATCACGCTCGACGTGCCGGCGCGGACCTTGACGCTCGATGTGAGCGAGGAGGAACTGGCCCGCCGCCGTGCCGCCATGCCGCCACCGAAGCCCCGCTATGAGCGCGGCTACGGGTGGATGTTCTCGCAGCATATCAAGCAGGCGCACGAGGGCTGCGATTTCGACTTCCTCGAGACAGGCTTCGGCGCGCCGGTTGACGAGCCGAGCATCAACTAGTTCGGGTCCCGACCCCAGACCTCACATGATCCCACGAGGCGTCCCATGGCTTTGAAGCCCTCCACTCGCGACAAGCTCAAGACCGTTTCGACGGCGACCATCACGACGGCGCTCTTCAAGCGCGGCTTTCGTGTGCAGATGATCCAGGGTGTGATGCCGCTCGATCCGTCGAAGCCGACCATGGTCGGAGAAGCGTTCACGCTGCGCTACATCCCGGCGCGCGAAGATCTCAACCCGATGACCGTGTTCAACGATCCGGAGCATCCGCAGCGCAAGGCCGTGGAGCATGACTGCCCACCCGGGCACGTGTTCGTCATCGATAGCCGGAAGGACCCGCGCGCGGCATCTGCCGGCTCGATTCTGGTGACACGGCTGATGAAACGGGGCGTCGCGGGCATCGTCACGGACGGCGGGTTCCGTGATGCGGCGGAGATCGCGCGGCTCGACATTCCGGCATTCCATACGCGGCCGGCGGCGCCGACCAACCTGACGCTGCACCACGCCATCGACACCAACCTGCCGATCGCGTGCGGGGATGCGCCGGTGTTTCCGGGCGACGTGATCGTGGGGGACGGCGACGGCGTGGTCGTCATTCCGGCGCATCTGGCCGACGAGATCGCGGACGAGGCCGTGGAGATGACGGCGTACGAGGATTTTGCCACGGAGAAAGTGCTCGAGGGTCGCTCGATCCGGGGGCTCTATCCGGCGACCGATCCGCAGAGCAAGGTCGAGTTCGCGGCGTGGCGGAAGGCCAAGGGGCGGTAAGCCCTCCGCCATTCAGCCGCGGCGCATCGGCTCATGTCTTCCGAGCCATGCGGTGACGGGATAGGCCGGTTGCGTGGGTGCGGGGCATTACCGTCTCTGCGCCCTTGACCCGGTGCGCCCGGCTGTCCCACCTTCCAGCGCTGACCGCCGCAAGGAGCCTGCCCGTGCCGCTCACGTCCCGCACCTACGAGGTCGACGACCTCATGGCCGCCCAGGAACTCTACCATTCCAACGGCTGGACCGACGGTCTCCCCGTGGTGCCGCCGACGGAGGCCGCCGTGCTCGCGTGCCTCGACTGGGCGGGCATGACGCCGGATCAGCTCATCGGCATCGAGCCGGTGCGCGAGCAGGCGATCACGGCCGAGAAGATCGCCATCAACGCCGTCATGGCCGGCTGCCTGCCGATGCATTTCCCGGTCGTTGTGGCGGCCTGGCAGGGGATGCTGAAAGAGGAGTTCCTCCTGCACGGGACGACGTCGTCCACGGGCGGGTGCGCGGTTCTCGTGATCATCAACGGGCCGATCCGCAAGGAGATCGGGGCGTCGGGCGGGTTCAACGCGCTCGCCAACAGTGACCGGGCGACGGCTTCGATCGGGCGCGCAATCCGGCTTGGGCTCATCAACGTGCTCGACGTGCGTCCCGGCGCCATCGACCGCTCGACGCTCGGGCATCCCGGCAAGTTCTCCTACTGCATCGCCGAGGACGAAGAGGACATGACCTGGACCCCGCTCGCGCAGATGCGCGGCGTGCCGGAGGGGCTGTCCGCCGTCACGGTGATGGCGGCCATGGGGCCGCGCCAGCTCATGAACGAGTGGACGCACGAGCCTGAAGAACTGCTCGAAACGTTTGCCGCCGAGATGCGCGGCAACCAGCGGCATTACTCGATCTATGGCGGCAACTACTGCATCGTGGTGCCGAAGCAGCTTCGCGACCAGTTGCAGGCTGCCGGATGGTCGAAGGCCGATATCGGCCGCTTCCTCTACGAGCGGGCCCGCATCCAGCGCAAGGAATGGGGCGAGGTCGGCAAGGGCGCGGTGGTGCGCGACCGGGGCGAGAGCGTCTATACGGCGCTCGAGAGCCCGGAGCACCTGCTCGTCGTCGGGGCCGGCGGTCCGGCCGGCGGCTTCGGCGCGGTGATCCCGCCCTGGATGGGACACAAGACCAAGGCCGTCACGGTGCCGATCGGCGCCTGCGTCGATTGCGGGCCCGAGCCGGCCAAGCCCGCCTGAGATATCTCTCCCAAGGAGCGCTTTCCATGACCCTTCGCGTTCTCGATCCGACCAACGAGGCCAAGCCCGCGACGGGCGAGGCGGCTCAGCGGCTCCTGTCGCTGCGCGGGACGACCATCGGCTTCATCTCCAACGGCAAGGAGGGGACGAAAGAGTATTTCGGACACCTCGGCCGCATCCTGCAGGAGGAGCACGGGGTCGCGCGCATCGTCATGCGGACGAAGTCGAACTACAGCGCGCCGGCCGACAAGCACATCGTCGACGAGATCCGCCAGTGGCACGCGGCGGTGACCGGCATCGGAGACTGAGGCTCCTGTTCATCGTGCAGTTTGCACGACAGCATCATGGCAGAACGTCAGGGCGTCCCGGCGGTGGGCGTGATGACGACACGGTTCGTCTCGGCGGCGACGCTGATGGCAAAGGTGCTCGGCATGCCGGGCTATCCGTTCTCGGTGATCGAGCATCCGATCAGCAATGCGGGCGATGCGGGGCTCGAAGCGCGGGCCCGGGCGACCGTCGCGGAACTCGAGGCGCTACTGCTGCGCAAGGCGTGAGACCAGAGCCGTGGGCGTTGTGGCGTGCCGCGCCCCCTCACCCTAACCCTCTCCCCAGGGGGAGAGGGGACGTGGGCGTGGATGGTGATGGGCCCACTGCCTTCGCTTGCGTCCCCGGCCGAGGCGCAATGCGCCGAGAGCCGGGGTCTTTCCACCTCGGGGGCGCACTATCTGCCAACCGCCAAACACTCTGCACATTCGAACCGGGCGAAGATCCCGGGTCTCCGCACGAGCCGTTGGCTCGCGCGTCGCCCGGGAGGCAAATTCCGTGGAGCTTGCTGGGGACGATGTCGATCGAGTGACATCCCTAACCCTCCCCCGGAGGGGAGAGGGGACGTGCGCGTGGATGATGAAGTGCACTTCCTTCCCCCTCTCCCCTTGGGGAGAGGGTCGGGGTGAGGGGGCTTCGACGGGGGCAGAGATTCAACTCGCCGGTCCGACACGCAAAAGGCCGGACCGCGTTTGCGATCCGGCCTCTGTTCAAGTGGAGTAGGCGCCGGCTTCAGCGGCCCTGGAACTTGGGCTTGCGCTTCTCCATGAAAGCTCGGCGGCCTTCGATGTAGTCCTCGCTGCCGAAGCAGGTGTCGACCATGCCGTTGACGGCGGCGAGGTCGCGCTTCGACTCGTCATGAGTGGCGGCGTCGATGGCCATCTTGGCGGCCTTCATGGTCAGCGGTGCGTTCTCGGCGATGCGCGAGGTGTAGTCCTTCACGAACGCTTCGAGCTGGTCTGGTGCCACGACGCGGTTGACGAGGCCCATCTGGTGGGCTTCGGCGGCGTCGAACTTGCGGGCCGTGAAGAAGATTTCCTTGGCGTAGGATGGGCCGACGACGTCGACGAGGCGCTTCATGCCGCCGTAGCGGTAGCCGAGGCCGAGGCGGGCGGCCGGGACGGCGAAGATCGAGTCCGAGCTCGCGATGCGGACGTCGGTGTTGAGCGCCATGCCGAGCCCGCCGCCGATGCAGATGCCCCGGATCATGGCGATGGTCGGCTTGGTGGCGGCCTGCACAACGGCTGCCGCGTGATCGCCGGCGGCGTTGTAGACCTTCACGGCTTCGGCGCTGCCGCGCTTTTCCTCGAACTCGGAGATGTCGGCGCCCGAAACGAATGCCTTGTCACCGGCACCCATCAGAACGATGCCGCGCACCTCGGGATCGGCCTCGAAATGCTCGATGATCTTCGGGATGGCGACCCACATTTCGTAGGAGACCGCGTTCCGCTTCTCCGGCTGGTTGAAGATCATCCAGCCGATGCCGCCTTCCTTTTTGGCGATCATTTTCGTCGTGCCGAAATCCATGCGTGGCCTCCTGCCGGTTCTGCGACTGGCCAGGGGGCCATGCCGTCGATCGGCGCTATTCATTGGCGAGGCTGCTCGGCCGGTCAAGGGCCGGGCGTCATGCGGGATCGGCGTAGCGGGCCAAGGTGTCGCGCCACTTGAGGGCGTCGTCCGGCGTCGCGATGACGGTCGCGAGGCCCGCCATGGGCGATACGGGAACGAGGACGCGTTTGACGCCGAGCGCTGCCAGGGCCGGAATATCCTCCAGTCGCTCGGGCAGGCTCACGGTGATCTCGAGGGCGTCAGGGTCGCGGCCGGCTTCGCGGGCGGCCTTGCGGGCGATCTCGAACAGGTCGACCGGAGCGCCACGGGCCGGGAAGAAGCCGTCGCCCAGTTTGCCGGCGCGG
>JBGSJD010000578.1:0-21845 GCA_041742195.1 Hyphomicrobiaceae bacterium | reverse complement strand
GGGCTCGCCTCTGTCCGCGCCTGATGGCGTGGCGCCGTGCCGGCGGCGGGCCGTCCGCCCGCCACACTCTCGGATCGATCGAGCGGGCCCGAGCGCATGGTCAGGGCGATTCGCTTCCTCGCCGCGTCAACGTCCTTCACGCGCACCTCGACCACGTCGCCCGCCTTGACGATCTCGTGCGGGTCCTTGACGAAGCGATCGGCCAGCTCCGAGACGTGCACGAGGCCGTCCTGATGCACGCCGATGTCGACGAAGGCGCCAAAGTTCGTGACGTTGGTGACGACACCCTCGAGCTTCATGCCCGGCTTCAGATCGCTGATCTTCTCGACGCCGTCCTGGAAGGTCGCAGTCTTGAACTCAGGGCGCGGATCGCGGCCCGGCTTCTCCAGCTCGTTCAGGATATCGGTCACCGTCGGCACGCCGAAGCGCTCGTCGGCGAACTCTGCCGGGCGGATCGCCTTCAGGAACGCCCGGTCGCCGATCATGGCCTTGACCGGCCGCTTCGTGCGTTCGGCGATGCGCTCGACGAGTTCGTAGGCTTCGGGATGCACGGCCGAGCCGTCGAGCGGGTTCTTGCCGTTCATGATGCGCAGGAAGCCCGCCGCCTGCTCGAAGGCCTTCGGACCAAGGCGGGGCACCTTCTTCAGCGCGGCGCGTGACTTGAAGGCGCCATTCTCGTTACGGAAGGCCACAATGTTGTCAGCGAGCGTCCGGTTGAGACCGGAGATGCGGGTCAGCAGCGGGGCCGACGCCGTGTTGACGTCGACACCGACCGAGTTGACGCAATCCTCGACCACGGCGTCGAGCGACCGGGCGAGGCTCGCCTGGTCGACGTCGTGCTGGTATTGCCCGACGCCGATGGACTTCGGCTCGATCTTTACCAGCTCCGCCAACGGGTCCTGCAGCCGGCGGGCGATCGACACGGCGCCGCGCAGCGACACGTCGAGATCCGGGAATTCCAGCGCCGCCAGCTCGGAGGCCGAGTAGACGGACGCGCCCGCCTCCGAGACCATGACCTTGGTGATGCGGTTGTCGGGCAGTCGCTTCAGGAGGTCGGCGACGAGGCGATCGGTTTCGCGGCTCGCTGTGCCGTTGCCGATGGCGATGATCTCGACCTTGTGCTCGAACGCCAGTTTGCCCAGGGCGGCGAGCGAGCCCTGCCAGTCGTTGCGAGGCTCGTGCGGGTAGATGGTCGAGGTCGCGAGCAGCTTGCCCGTGGCGTCGACGACCGCCACCTTGCAGCCCGTACGGATGCCCGGATCGACGCCCATGGTCACCCGGGGGCCGGCCGGCGCCGCCAGCAGCAGGTCCTTCAGGTTGCGCGAGAAGACCTTGATCGCCTCACTATCGGACTGATCCTTGGTGCGGGTCTGCAGGTCGGCGACGAGCGACACGTGTAGGCGTGCCTTCCAGGCGAGACGCACGCCGTCCGAGATCCACTTGTCCGCCGGCCGTCCCCTGTCGGTCAGCCCCATGGCGACGCGGATCTTGCCTTCGGCCGGATGGGGCTGGCCTTCGAGGTGCGATACGTCGAGATCGAGGTCGAGGATGCCCTCGTTGCGGCCACGCAGCAGCGCCAGCGCACGGTGGGAGGGGATGTCACGGACGCGCTGGCGGAAGTCGAAGTAGTCGGAAAACTTGGCGCCTTCGGCCTCCTTGCCCTTCACGACCTTCGATACGAGATCGCCGTCGGTCCACAGCCACTCGCGCAAGCCGCCGACCAATTCCGGCTTCTCGCCGATGCGCTCGATGAAGATGGCGCGGGCCCCGTCGAGGGCGGCTTTGGTATCAGCGACGCCCTTGTCGGCTGCGACGAACGCCGCTGCCGCCGCTTCGGGCGCGAGCGTGGGATTCGAGGTCAGTTGATCGAGAAGCGGTTCGAGGCCGGCTTCCCGAGCGATCTGCGCCTTCGTCCGCCGCTTCGGCTTGTAGGGTGCGTAGAGGTCCTCGAGCGCGACTTTCGTCTCGGCGGCGCCGATCGAGCGCGCGAGTTCCGGGGTCAGCTTGCCCTGCTCCTCGATGCTTTTGAGGACCGTGGTGCGGCGATCCTCGAGCTCGCGCAGATAGCCGAGCCGCTCCTCCAGCTTGCGGAGCTGCGTATCGTCGAGGCCGCCCGTCCGCTCCTTGCGATAACGGGCGATGAAGGGGACCGTCGATCCTTCGCCGAGCAGCTCGACGGCTGCCGCCACCTGACTGACATTGACCGAAAGCTCGCGCGCAATCTGCGCGTTGATCCTGTCCATGGGCTCTCCCGGCTCAGGCTCCGGCGATGCCGGAGCGTTGGCGCGCCGCCGCTCGGCTGGCGCGAATCGGAGGCGACGCTAGCACCGGGACGCGGCGGCAAGAAGGAGCGGCGTCAGCGCATCGGATATGACCGGTGAAACCACCATGGATCGCATCCCACAAGTCGCTGGCCGTCGATGGCCGCGCATGGTCGCCACATCATGTGAGATGAAGCACTCTTGCGGACGTGAGATGTTGACCTCGGTGCTAGCAACAAGGTTTCGTAGTCATCGTCGGAAAGAGGACCAATCGATGATGAACATCTTCTATCATGACCGTATTGCCATCTGCTTGGAGGAAGTCGAGGCAGCGCTCTCGAAGCTGAACCATGGCGATGCTAAGCGCGCTGCGGACGCGCTTGCCGAAATTCGCCAGCTTGTTGATACCGTTCGGTCCCTATCCGAGCACACGGAGAACATATGGAATCAATGTGCGCACGACATTGGCCAGACTGGAGAAATGGGTCCGGGTCCCCTGAACCCAAGGACGGGTGCTCCGTATTCGTATGTGGATCAGTGGGCCGCACGCTATGAACTGATCCGCAGGGAGATCACACGCAAACTAGCCAGTGGGTACGAGATCAGGTTGATCCCGCCGGCCAACTAGCGCTTCGTTCGAAAATTCACGTACTTGAGAACAAATGGTGCCCAGAAGAGGACTCGAACCTCCACGGTGTTACCCGCCAGTACCTGAAACTGGTGCGTCTACCAATTCCGCCATCTGGGCCTGAGGGCCACCACGTAGGGCGCTCGGGGCCAAATGTCAAATGGTGGTTGCTGCGCCGGGCGGCGTGGGCTGGCCGGCGTGGACGGGTGCGCCGAGGCGCGCGCTTGAGGGGGCGGCGGCAGCCATGTATTGCTGCACGTCAACAGAACCAACGATCGAGGCCCGGCGCGGGTCTCACAAGGTGCGGGAGCGGCGAGCCATGGCGGCGACGTGGGAGCAGGGCGCATTGGCGACGGTTTTCGGCGGGTCCGGCTTTGTCGGTCGCCATACCGTCCGGGCGCTGGTGCGCAATGGCTACCGGGTGCGAGCCGCCGTCCGGCGCCCCGATCTTGCCGGCCATCTGCAACCGATGGGCGGCGTCGGACAGATCCACGCCGTGCAGGCCAATCTCCGCTATCCGGATTCGGTCGCACGCGCCGTCGAGGGGGCCCGCATCGTCGTCAATCTCGTGGGTGTCTTGACGTCGTCCGGCGCGCAGTCGTTCGAGGCCGTTCATGCCGAGGGCGCCCGGGCTGTGGCGCGGGCCGCCAAGGCGGCTGGCGCCGAGCACATGATCCACGTGTCCGCCATCGGCGCCGATGCCAATTCGGCCGGACAGTACGGCCGGACGAAGGCTGCCGGTGAGGCAGCGGTGCTGGCCGAGTTTCCGGAGGCGGTCATTCTTCGTCCGTCGATCATCTTCGGGCCGGAGGACGAGTTCTTCAACCGGTTCGCCGCGATGTCGACACAGGCACCATTGCTGCCGCTGATCGGTGGCGGGCGCACGAAGTTCCAGCCCGTGTATGTGGGTGATGTCGCGGCGGCGATCGTCGCGGCGGCCGAGGGCAAGGCGCGGCCTGGTGCGGTCTACGAGCTCGGTGGACCAGAGGTGCAGACATTCCGGAAACTGCTCGAGCGGACGCTCGCCTATGCGGGCCGCGACCGGGGCTTCATGCCGATGCCGTTCTGGGCGGCGTCGCTGCTCGGCACAGTGACGTCGATCCTGCCGTCGGGGCTACGGCCGATCACCGCCGATCAGGTGCGCATGCTGAAGTCCGACAATGTGGTGAGCAGCGCGGCCGAGAACGAAGGGCGGACGCTGGCCGGGCTCGGCATTACGGCGCCGCACGCCATCAGCTCCATCGTGCCGCAGTATCTCGAGCGGTACATGCCGAAGGGGCAGTACGCGAACTACAGAGGATAGGGCGACCAAAGGCGGGGAACCGCTCAAGCCTTCGCGGCCGCCTTCTCCAATCGCCACATTTCTTCGCGGACGCGGATGTCGGCGAGGATGCGGTCGAGCAGCAGGCAGGTGCGGCGGAACAGGTCCGAGCCGCGGCGATAGTCGGCCTGGGCGAAGAAGTCGCAGCGGCCCGCCTTGAACAGCTCGACGCATTTCTGGCGTTGCTTGCCCGGTCCGTGGACGGCGACGGCATAGCCGCCGTTCTTCCGCATCACGGCCATGGACGGGACGTCGGTCTCGCCGTCTCCGAAGTAGATCATGTTCGAGAACGGGATCGGCCGCACCGTTTCGGGCATGTGGTCGTTGATGCTGTCGCCGAGGTTCTCGACGCCCTTGTTGATGCGGAACAGGTACTGCGTCTTGCCGGTGTCGGTGATCACCCGCTTCGGATAGGGAAGGTCGTAGGCGTCGAACCAGTATTCCGAGGCAAACACGTTGTGGAAGCGGGGGTAGATGCTCGTCCCCTCGATGATCTCGGTGAGTCCCGATGAGACGAGGTAGTGACGCAGCGTGATGCCGTGGGTCTCGGCGGCGATGCGGACGTACTCCGCGATCTCGTCGAACCAGCTCTCGACGCCCGGGAACAGCTCCACGTCGCGGCCGAGGGCGACGAGATCCTCGCGGTCGATGCGGACGCCCTTGGCCTTCGCCTTCTTGTACATCAGGTGCATGTAGGTGATCAGGCCGTCGGCGCCCTGCTCCTTGGCGAGCTTGTTCGATTCGGCCCAGAACGTCTTCGGGTCTTCGCCGATCTTCGGCAGGAACGTGTACTCCTGCATCGGCTTCGGCGAGAGGGTGCCGTCGAAATCGTAGACGAGAGCGATCACCTTCTTTTCGAACGGCTTCACCGGCGCTGAGGACGCACTCTTCTTGCGGGTGGCCGGTTTTCTCGAGGCCGGCTCGGCGGCCAGCATCGGGGCCGGATCGGCATGCGGGGCGGCCTTGCGACGCCGTTCGATGGTCCGCTCTGTCATGGCTGCGCTCGCGCCTCCGCCTGATCGATCGATTGCATCGGCATCTATCGACTGATTCGGGTGGCGGGAGAAAGGCGGGTGGTATCAGCCTGTAGCTGATCTCGTTAGGTAGTGTACGCTACCCGACCGACTAGAACTTCGCCATCAATCCAGATGTATGTATTTTTGGATTACATCGACCTTACGAGCGCAGGTCAGAAGCCTTCTTAGTGGTCTAATGCCAATCTCCGCTGATTTTGAACCATACAGCGAACTCACGAATTCTTCGTCATCCTCGTTCAGTTCGAATCTGGCGCGCCAAGTGTTCTCGATTAGCAACCAAATGCTGAACCCCTGCACTGAGTTGTACACTCTTAGACTATCTCGAAGCTCTAGCAGCTTCTCGCACTGCCGAGTACTAGGAGGATTGGAGAAATGCTCTGACGATGCGCGTTCTAAGAAGTCTCGCTCCCAATCAGTCCATTCCGCGCTTGCTGATTGTGAAAGCAAGCTTGCAAGCGTCTGAAAGGCGTCCGGATCCAGTTTGAGCCGCTGAATTTCCCTATCGATGGACAAGTTGATCTCTCCTCTAGGAGCATCTTGAAATACTAGTCGATTCTGTTCGTGACGTCAGTGGATAAGTCGAGGAAATCCTGTGGATAGCAGTGCCCGCTTGAGTGGCCGATCCCGAACGCCTTAATCGCGGGGCGGGTGGAAGCGTCATGCCCGTCGCTCCGCGGTTTACATTCCGCCGCCGCCGTCGGACAGTCGGGGCTGCCGACAAAACGAGAAGGAGGAAACCGTGGCCGAAGGAAAACGCCCGCTGCCGAAGCCGACGCCGGAGACCCAGCATTTCTGGGAGGGCGCCAAGGCCGGCGAACTCAAGCTGCAGAGCTGCAACGAGTGCGCCAAGACCTACTTTCCGCCGCGTCCGTTCTGCCCCGGCTGCGGCTCGCGTGACGTGAAGGTCGTCGACGCGTCGGGAAAGGCGAAGCTCCATTCGTACGTCATTCACGCCCGCCCGGCCCCCGGCTTCGACCCGCCCTATGCGATCGCGGTGGTCGAGCTTGCGGAAGGCCCGCGCATGATGACGAACATCGTCGGCTGTCCGCAGACGCCGGAGGCGCTGCAACTCGACATGGACCTCGAGGTCACTTTCGTGAAGCAGACCGACGACATCTCGCTGCCGATGTTCAAGCCGGCCGGGACATAGGGCTCACGGCGAACCAGTCTCGAACCATTCGATATGGCCCGCGCGGATGAGCAAGTGGGCATCCGAAGCGCGCAGGAGAAAGCCATGAAGCAGAAATCCGTCGCCGTCGTCGGCGCGGCCGAGACCACCGAGCTCGGCAAGATCCCCGGCATGTCGCAGATCCAGCTGCATGCCGACGCTGCCCTCAATGCCATGAAGGACTGTGGCCTGAAGCCCAAGGACATCGACGGCATCGCCACGGCCGGCGAAACGCCACAGGCGCTGGCGCAGTACCTCGGCATCACGCCCACCTATGCCGACGGCACGGCGGTCGGGGGCTGCTCGTTCATGCTGCACGTCCGGCATGCGGCGGCGGCGATCAACGAGGGGCTGTGCAACACCGTCCTGATCACACATGGCGAGAGCGGCAAGAGCCGGGTCGCGCCGACGCCGCGGCCGCCTTATCCGGACAGCCTCGCGGGGCAGTTCGAGGCGCCCTACGGCGTGTTCGGGCCACCGACCATGTTCACCATTCCGGTGATGAGATACCTCAAGAAGTACAACATCACGCAAGAGCAGCTCGCCATGGTGGCGGTCGTCCAGCGCGAGTGGGCGGCGAAGAATCCGCGGGCGACGTTCCGCGATCCGATCACCGTCGACGACGTGCTCAACTCGCGGATGATCGCCTATCCGTTCCGCATCCTGATGTGCTGCCTCGTCACCGACGGCGGCGGCGCGCTGATCCTGACCTCGGCCGAGCGGGCGAAGGATTTCCCGACGAAGCCCGTCTACATCGTCGGCACGGGTGAATCGGTCGAGGGGCCGATGATCTCGCAGATGGAGGATTTCACGTCGTCTAAGGCGTTCCGCGTCTCCGGCAAGAAGGCGTTCGAGGAGGCCGGCATCGCGCACAAGGACGTCGATCACATGATGATCTACGACGCCTTCGCGCATCTGCCGCTCTATGGCCTCGAGGATCTCGGGTTCTGCAAGCCGGGCGAGGCGGCGGCCTTCATCGGCGAGCGGCATTCGGCACCGGGCGGCAAGCTGCCGATCAACACGAACGGCGGCGGCCTCAGTTACATGCACTCGGGCATGTACGGCATGTACGCGCTGCAGGAGAGCGTCAGGCAGATGCGCGGCGTCGCACCGGCGCAGATCCCGGGCGCGAAGATCTCCGTTTGTCACGGCGTCGGTGGCATGTTCGCCGCGTCGGGCACGATCATCTTCTCGAACGAGGCGCCGTAGACGACAATAGACCGGGACGCAGACGATTGGCGTCCCGGTCACTCTTCCCGGAGCCCCTACGCATGACCCACCAATCCGACAACTGGGGCTGGCGTGCCCGTATCGGGATGTTCATCGTCGGTAACGAGGCGGTGCCGGAGGCCGAATGGTGGGCGATGATGCCGCCTGGCGTTTCGGTGCATGCGGCCCGTGTGTCGGCGCCGGCGCCGTGGGCGCGCTGGCGTGACGACCGGAGCGGCGTAGACCTCGCCGAAGACGTGGTTCGGGGTTGCCGCCAGTTCGCGGCCATGCGGCTCAATGCGGTCGTCATCGGGCACAGCTCGTCGAGCATTCTCGGGGGGGCAGGCTGGGATGACGCCGTCGTCGCGGCGCTGCAGCCTCTCCTTGCCGCCTATACCGTTGCGACGACGAACGGCCTCGACAGTTTCGCGGCGTTCGAGGCGCTGGGCGTCAAGCGGCCGTTCGTGGTCTTTCCCGCCTGGTTCAACGACCAGACCGTGGCCGCCGGGGTCGCCTACTACACCGCGCGCGGGTTCGCTCCCGCCGGGCACCTCCGCTACGATCCGGGCCGCAAGTGGCGCGACGTGCCGTTCAATCAGCTCTATCCGGAAGGGATGGGTTTCGAGCAGGAGATCGAGCCGCTCTATCGGCAGATCCGCGCCGCCTGTCCGAGCGATGCCGACGCGGTCTATATCGCCGGTACGGGTTTTCGCTGTGTCGGCGTCATCGACACGCTGGAGGCCGATCTGGCGCGGCCGGTACTCACGGCCAATCAGGTGAGCCTCTGGAACACACTCCGGCTCGCAGGCGTCCGTGCGCGCGTCTCAGGCTACGGGCGGCTGCTGTCGGCTTGACGCGTCGGATGGCGCACATTGCGCTGCGGGCGCGCGCGACGCACACTTCGGCGCAATGGACCGCCGGAGACCACGCCCATGACGACGCTGCCAGAGTACGAGATCCACGCCATCCGGTATGCGACGCGGGACGGAATGCGCCGCGAGCATTTCATCGGCGGCGACCCGCACGAGCTGCCGATGCCGATGGACTACTACATCTGGGTCATCACCGGGCCGGCGGGTTCGATCGTCATGGATCTCGGCTTCACAGCGGAGATGGCGAAGGCACGCAAGCGAACGTTCCTCAGGTGTCCGATCGAAAGCCTGCGGCTCGTCGGCGTCGATGCGCGGGACGTTGACGACGTGATCGTCAGCCACATGCACTACGACCATGCCGGCAATCTCGGCGCTTTCCCCAAAGCGCGCTTTCATCTTCAGGCGCGGGAGATGGCCTATGCGACGGGCAAATACATGCGCTACGCGCGACCGGGGCACAGCTATCACGTGGACGATGTGTGCGACATGGTGCGGCTCAACTTCAAGGGTCGCGTCGAGATGCACGAGGGCATGGTGGAGATTGCGCCCGGGATCACGCTGCATCCGGCGCCGGGACATGCCGACGGCTTGCAGGTGGCGCGCGTGCACACGAAGCGTGGCTGGGTCGTGCTCGCCTCGGACGCGACGCACTACTACGAGCACGTCATGCGCGACCGGCTCTTCATGACCGCGTTCCACCTCGGCGAGATGCTCGACAGCTACAAGGTGCTGCGCAAGCTCGCGCCCACGGAACGGCACATCATTCCGGGGCACGATCCGCACGTCATGCGCGAGTACGAGCCACCGCGGCCCGATCTTGCCGGGGCCGTCGTGCGTCTCGACGTGCCGCCGACGGGTCCGGCGGCGACGTTTCCGGAGGACGGCGGGCACTGAGGCCCAAACGCCCTCAGGTCCGCCTCAGTAGCGCTCGGGGACATGGATCTCGGTCGGGAGTTCCTTGCGGACGTAGTCGGGATTGCGGGCGCGCGGGGGCAGCACGACCTCCTGGTGCTCGACATCACGGTACGGGATCTGTTCCAGAAGGTGCGCGATACAGTTGAGGCGCGCGCGCTTCTTGTCGACGCCATCGACGATCCACCAGCGCGCCTCGGGAATGTTGGTGCGCTCGATCATCTCCTCCTTGGCCTTCGTGTAGGCCTCCCAGCGGCGGCGGGACTCGAGATCCATGGGCGACAGCTTCCACTGCTTCATGGGGTCCTTGATGCGCATCATGAAGCGGAGGTGCTGCTCTTCGTCGGTGATCGAGAACCAGTATTTGATCAGGATGACGCCGGAGCGGACCAGCATGGTCTCCCACTGCGGCACGGAGCGGAAGAACTCCTCGACTTCCTCGGGCGTAGCAAAGCCCATCACCCGCTCGACGCCGGCACGGTTGTACCAGGAGCGGTCGAACAGGACGATTTCGCCCGCCGCCGGCAGGTGCGCCGCGTAACGCTGGAAATACCACTGCGTCTTCTCGCGATCGTTCGGCGCGGGAAGAGCCGCCACGCGGCAGACGCGGGGGTTGAGCCGCTGGGTGATGCGCTTGATGACGCCGCCCTTGCCGGCCGCGTCGCGTCCCTCGAATACGACGACGACCTTGAGCTTCTGCGTCTGGACCCAGTCCTGGAGCTTGACGAGTTCGGTCTGGAGGCGAAACAGCTCCTTGAAATAGATGCGGCGGTCGAGTTCGCCATCCAGCTGCTCCTGCGTCGCATCGCCGAGGAGCCTGTCGAGCCGGTCGTCGTCGAGTTCCATCTCGAGCTCCTCGTCGAAGCTGTCGATGATTTCGGCTTCGACATCCGACGCCCGCAGGCCGCGGTGGAGCCCCACGGTCGAGGCCGGGGCGGTCTTTCGCTTCGCGGGTTTGCGGGCCGGCATGCTCTTCGGCGCCGTCGGCAGCTTGGCCGGGCGGAGTTTCGGTGTCTTGGGCGTCATGAGGGGCTCGCTGCAGCGACTGTGTCGGATTACCGACTAAAGCGAGCCTCTACTGCAGTCTTGTGACAGTGGGCGTCGCGTTCAACCGCCGGCGATTTGCGGGAGGATGTGGACGTCGGAGGTCTCACCGATGGGCTCGAACAAGGTGTCCTGGTAGATCTGGCCGTCGATGGCGACCGCGAGCCCCTCTTCGAGATGTGGAGCGAGATCCGGGAAGCGTTCGCCGAGCTTGCGGAACAGCTGACGGATGTTGGCGGCGTCGACCTCGATCTCGGTGATGCCGCCGGTGAATTGCCGAAGGTTTCCCATGAGTACGACTTGGGCCATGCGTTCCTTCCTTGCCCTGCCGCCGCCATTCGCCGTGATGGCTCTCCGGCCGGCCTGCTGGTTGTTTCAGTAGCGACGTCCGACCAGCAACTCCACGCCGTCCCGGCCGACTTCCTCGAAGTGCATGCGGTCTGCAGCCACCTCGAAGATGTCGCCTTTCCGATAGGTCCGTTCCACGCCTTCGAGCGTGACGATGAACGAACCGTCGAGGATCAGGCCGCGCACCGAGAAATGGTGACCGTGCTCGCCATTGGCGGGGCGCGGCTCGTAGCGCTTGCGCTCGATCTCGGTGTAACCATCGGCCTCGAGGCCGGCTTCGAAGGCCGTGATGTCCATGGCTCGGCTCCGTGCGATGCGTGCGGTGTCGGACGAGTATTCACCCCGATCGGCCGCATTGTCGAGTGACGGCACCCGATTGGCGCACCGCCGGCTTGTGCCGCTCGCCACGAACGCAAAACGGCCCGCACCGGAGGGGGTGCGGGCCGAGCTGTCCTGACGATCAGGTGGCGTCGATCAGGCCGACTTGCCCTTCATGGCCTTCAGCACCTTCGGCGGCGACAGCGGCAGCTCGAACATCCGCACACCAGTCGCGCGCCGTGCCGAGGCGTTGACCGCCGCCATCGGCGGCACGATCGCCGTTTCGCCGATGCCGCGCACACCGTACGGATGGCGCGGGTTCGGCACCTCGACGATGATCGTCTCGATCATCGGGAGGTCGGATGCTACCGGGATGCGGTAGTCGAGGAAGCCCGCGTTCTGCAGGCGGCCCTTGTCGTCGTAGATGTATTCCTCGTTGAGGGCCCAGCCGATGCCCTGGGCGGCGCCGCCCTGGAACTGGCCCTCGACGTAGCTCGGGTGGATGGCGATGCCGGCATCCTGGATCACCGTGTAACGGGTGACCGTCAGCTTGCCGGTGTCGGGATCGACCTCGGTGTCGGCGATGTGGACGCCGAAGCTCGGGGCCGCACCCTGTGCCGAGATGGCGCCGACGCCGACGAGTGCGCCACCCGTCTTGCCGGCCACCTTGGCGATGTCGGCGAGCTTCATCGCCTTGAACTTGCCGGCGTTGTCGCCGGCCGGCCTGATCTCACCGTCTTCCCACGTCACGGCGTCCTCGGGGATCTCCCAGAGCTTTGCCGCCCGGCCGCAGGCCTGCTTGATGATCGAGCGTGCAGCCTCGACCGTCGCCAAGCCGCTCGAGAAGGTCGAGCGGCTGCCGCCAGTGACGAAGTTGTAGCCGAGTGTCGCCGTGTCACCGATGATCGGCCGCACCTTCTCGTACGGGATCTTCAGTTCTTCGGCGGCCATCATGGCGAGCGACGCGCGCAGACCGCCGATGTCCGGCGTGCCGGCCATCAGGGTCACCGTGCCATCCTCGTTCAGCTGCAGGTTGACCGTGGTCTCGCCGCCGATGTTGAACCAGAAGCCGGCAGCGATGCCGCGGCCCTGGTTCTTGCCGAGCGGTCCGTTCCAGTGGGGGCTGGACTTAGCGGCTTCGAGGCACTCCACCATGCCGATCGGGCCGAACTTCGGACCGTAGGCCGCCTTCGTGCCTTCCTTCGCTGCGTTCTTGAGGCGCAGCTCGATCGGGCACATGCCGAGTTTCTCGGCGATCTCGTCGACGACGCTTTCGACGGCGTATTCGGAGATCGGGCCACCCGGGGCGCGATAGGCCGCGACCTTCGGACGGTTGGAGAGCACGTCGAAGCCGACGACCTTGACGTTGGCGAGGTCATAGGGCGCGAATGCGCACATGCAGCCCGGCTGCACGGGCGAGCCCTGAAAGCAGCCGGCCTGATACTTCAGGACCGCTTCACCGGCTGTGATGGTGCCGTCTTTCTTGACGCCCATCTTGACCCAGACGTTGGCGCCAGAGGTCGGGCCGGAGGCCTTGAACACCTCCTCGCGGCTCATGACCATCTTCACCGGACGGTGCGTCTTGGCCGACAGCGCGAGCGCGACCGGCTCGAGATAGACGACCGTCTTGCCACCGAAACCGCCACCGATCTCGGAGGAGGTCACGCGCAGCTTGGTGATGTCCCAGCCGAGCAGGCGGGCGCAATGCGCACGGGCGACCCAGTGGCCCTGCGTCGTGGTCCAGAGTTCGGCGGTGCCGTCCTCGGAGACCGTGGCGATGCAGGCATGGGGCTCGATGTAGCCCTGATGCACGGGCTGCGTGTTGAACTCGCGCTCGATGACGAGATCGGCTTCCTTGAAGCCCTTCTCGATGTCGCCCAGCACGAACTCGACGCGCTTTGCCACGTTCGAAGGCTTGGTCGGCGGCGGCGTGACGCCGGCTGTGAAGATCGTCTCGTCGACGACCGGCGCGTCCGGCTTCATGGCTTCGACGACGTCGATGACGTGCGGGAGCACCTCGTAGTCGACCTTGATCAACTTGAGGGCGGCGCGGGCGATCGACTCGCTCGTAGCCGCAACGGCGGCCACGGGATGGCCTTCGAAGAGGACCTTCTCGTGCGCCATGACGTTGCGAACCACGTCACGATAGTTGACCAGCATTTCGCCGGCCGGGACGAACTCGGAGGGCTGATCCTTGAAGTCCTCGCGAGTGACGATCGCCTTGACGCCCGGCAGCTTGGCTGCTGCCGAGACGTCGATCGAGCGAATGCGGGCGTGCGCGTAAGGCGACCTGAGAACCTTCCCGACAAGCTGCCCGGCGACGCGATGGTCGGCGCCGTACTTGGCACGACCCGTTACCTTGTCGGCGCCGTCCGGACGAACCGGTCGGGTTCCGACGATGTCGAATTGCGGACCCTTCACTCGCTCTTGCATGAGGCTAGGCTCCTCTCATCTCGGCGGCTGCGTCCATGACGGCGCGGATGATCTTGTCGTAGCCCGTGCAGCGACAGAGATTGCCGGCCAGCCAGTAACGAACTTCGGTCTCGGTGGGGTCGGGGTTCTTCTCGAGAAGCGACTTTGCGGCCACCAGCACGCCCGGCGTGCAGATGCCGCACTGAAGCGCCGCATGCTCGAGGAACTTGCGCTGCAGCGGATGCAGCTCGTCGCCCTTCGCCATGCCCTCGATGGTCTCGATCTTCTTGCCGCTGACCTCGACTCCGAGGACGAGGCAGGAACAGACGAGACGGCCGTCGACAAGAACGCTGCAGGCGCCGCAGTCACCGGAGCCGCAGCCCTCCTTGGCGCCGGTGAGGTCCAGTTCATCGCGAAGGCAATCGAGAAGGGTCTGCTCGGTCGAGCAGAGGAACTCCACCTCGTCGCCATTCACCATCGTCGTAACATGATGTTTCATCGTCAGGCCTTCCTTGCGCGTTCGAGCGCGATCAGGGCAGTTCGCTTCGTCAGGACGCCGGCGACGTCGGTGCGGAACTCGATCGTGCCGCGCTTGTCGTCGATGGGCTTGCATGCAGCGCGTGCCGCAGCAGCCGCCTTCTCGAGCGCGGCCTCGTCGACCTTCGTTCCGACCAGGGCCTTGCCTGCATCCTCGACCAGCAGCGGACGTGCCGCGACTGCACCCAGACCAACGCGCGCCGCGGTGCAGGTGCCGGAAGCATCCAGAACCAGGCTCACGGCGCAACCGACGACGGCGATGTCCATCTCGGTGCGTGGAATGAAGCGCAGATAGGCATCGCTCGCGTGTGCCGGGCGGGCCGGCAGGAAGAAGGACGCGATGATCTCGCCCTTCGTCAGCGCCAGCTTGCGCGGCGCCAGCATGACGTCCTCGACCTTCATCTCGCGACGGCCATTCGGACCGACGATCGACACGACGGCGCCGGCCGCGATCAAGGCGGGCACGCTGTCGGCCGCCGGTGAACCGTTGCACAGGTTGCCGCCCAGCGAGCAGCGACCCTGTACCTGGGTCGAACCGATGAGGTTGGCGGCCTCGACGAGGCCCGGCCAAACCTTCTTCAGCCTGGCGTGTTCCTTGAGCTCGGCTCCGGCGACGGCTGCACCGATCCGGAAGCCGCCCTTCTCCTCGCTGATGGTGCGGGTCTCGGTGATCTTCTTGATGTCGACGACCAGCGACGGGCTCAGGATCTCAGAGCGGATCTGAACCAGAAGATCCGTGCCGCCCGCCAGAACGCGCGCGTCGCCGCTCTCCGCTGCCAGCATCTTCGCTGCCGCCTCGAGAGTGTCCGGTGACTCGTATCGCATGTATGAGTGCCTCTTGCGTGTTGTTCGCTGAGTGGAACCTAGGAATTGGATCGCTCGAGAAGAATGGCACAGCTTGGCGGGTGCCGCCAACCCGTCCGGACAAGCGCCGCCCGGGCTTTCCGACCCGGGTGGTCGCGCCGGGCAAGCCGTCGCCGTGACCTTCGCCCATGTTGACGACCAAGCGGGCAAGCCGCAAGGCTTTCCGGAGGATGGGGCATCCGGCAGTCGTCGAGGGCCCTCTCACCCTTCAGGAGCCAACCGATGACCAGTTCGCCGGCCGCATCTTCGAAATCCAGCAAGGGCAACTTCTTCGAGGACTTCCGGGTCGGGCAGACCATTCGCCATGCGGCGCCGCGCACGATCACGCAGGGCGACGTCGCCGTTTACCAAGCCTGCTATGGAAGCCGCTTCGCCGTGCAGTCTTCGGCCGTGTTCGCCGGAGCGATCGGCTACCCCCCGGCCCTCGGTGCGCCAGTCGACGACCTCATCGTCTTCCACGTCGTGTTCGGGAAGTCGGTGCCCGATCTCTCGCTCAACGCCATTGCGAACCTCGGGTACGCCGATATCCGGTTCACGGAGCCGGTGTTCGTCGGGGACACGTTGACCGCCGAGACGGAAATCATCGGGCTCCGCGAGAACTCCAACAAGGAGTCCGGGGTCGTCTACGTCCGGACGAACGGCTTCAAGCAGGGCGGGCAGCTCGTGCTGACGCTGGCCAGATGGGTGATGGTGCGCAAGCGCGACAAGGCGGCCGCCGTGCCGCCTGCCGTCGTTCCCACGCTGCCGTCGAGCGTGCCGGTGGAGCAGCTCGGCGCCGCCGTGCCCGCCCTCGCGACGTCGGCCTACGACCTTGCGCTCGCGGGATCGCCTTATCGCTGGGGTGACTACACCCCCGGCGAGCGCATCGATCACGTCGACGGCATGACGATCGAGGAAGCCGAGCACCAGCTGGCGACCCGCCTCTACCAGAATACCGCCAAAGTCCACTTCAACCAGTTCAGCGAGGGGCAGGGCCGCTTCGGGCGCCGGCTGGTCTACGGCGGCGTGGTGATCTCGCTGGCGCGGGCGCTGAGCTTCAACGGGCTCGGCAATGCGTTCCACATCGCGGCCGTCAATGGCGGGCGGCATGCCGCACCGGCGTTCGCGGGAGATACGGTTTTCGCGTGGAGCGAGGTGATCGAGCGCGCCGAACTCTCCGGGCGCAGCGATATCGGCGCACTCCGCGTGAAGACGGTCGCCACGAAGAACATGCCCTGCGACGCCTTTCCGGGGCCATCGGACGCGGGCAGTGCGGAAGCCGCCGTCATTCTCGACCTCGATTATTGGGTGATCCTGCCCCGCTAGCGCGGCGGTTTCGTCAAAGCGTCCGTCCGTGGCGTGCCGCGCAATGTCCGGGGCGCGCGCTGCCTGTCGGCGAAGGCAGATGCGCCGCTGGCGGACGATTATGGTTATTCTTCTGATGTGCAGTCATGTAGTGTGATCCGACGTTCCTGCTGACGAATCAGCAGTCGGACGGACGCGGCCAATCCATGGCCCTCCCGGGTTGGCCGATCGAGAGGATCGTCGTGACGAGCAAGGTCGCTGTCATCGGAGCTGGACTGGCGGGCCTCGCCTGTGCCCGGGTCCTGCGACGCGCGGGCTGCTTCGTCGAAGTGTTCGAGCAGGATCGCAGCATCGGCGGCCGCATGGCGACGACACGGCTCGGGCTCGTGCCTTTCGATCACGGGGCACAGTACGTCACTGCCCGTACTGATATTTTTAGAACATATATCAATGAGTTACAAGGCGCGTCCTATCTTGCAAAGTGGGTGCCGACGGCCGCCAACGGCGAGGGCGCCAGCCAGCTCATGCCTTGGTTCGTCGGCACGCCTGGCATGAGCTCGATCGTGCGGCCGTTGGCCGAAGGCGTGCGGCTGCACACCGATCGCCGCGTTCACGCCGTCCGACCAGTCGACAAGGGCGTGCAGATCTGGTTCGAGGACGAGACGAGCGTCGGGCCGTTCCGGGCCGTCGCCATCGCGACACCCGCGCCGGAGGCCAAGCTTCTGGTCGGGCGCATGGAAGAGATCGCGGAGCCGATGGAGCGCGTGCGCATGTCGCCGTGCTGGGCGGTGATGGTGCGGCTCGAGGATCGCGTGTTTCCGGTCCAGGACGTCTTTTCAGACATGTCCGAGGTCATCCGTTGGGTGACCCGCAACAACGCCAAGCCCCAGCGCCCGCAGCGCGGGGATCACGTCGTGATCCATGCATCGCCGAACTGGACCCGTGAGACGGTGGACGTCGAGGCGGACGTCGTGGCGTCGGAGCTCTGGAACGAGGTGTGCAATATCCTCAGCCTGCCGCCGATCCGCCCTGCCCAGATCTCGGCCCACCTCTGGCAGCACGCCATCGTCGACGAGGCGCTCGGCGAGACGTTTCTCTTCTCGCGCAAACACAAGGTCGGGGTTGCCGGCGACTGGTGTCTCGGACGACTGGCAGAACATGCGTTCGAGAGCGGGATCGGGCTCGGCAAAGCCATTCTCAGCGAGCTGGATTGAGTTTGCATCCCGACCACGGTTCGGCGTATCCGCAACCAGCCGCATCGGGCCTGCACTTTGTTGTCCAACGGCTTGGACGCAGGCCAAGACAATTGCGACGACCGGGAACGCACGATAAGAAGTGCGCACAACCAGATACGTGGTGGAGAGAGAACTGATGGCGAGCGCCGAGACGCATGCCTCGAAACGCAAACAGCGGCCGCTGTCGCCGCATCTGCAGATCTACAGCCCCTTGATCAACATGGTGATGTCGATCCTGCATCGCATCACTGGGGCGGCGCTCTACGTCGGCACGTTGCTCCTGGCATGGTGGCTGATCGCAGCCGCAACGGGCCCGGACTACTTCAATTTCGTCGGCGGATTGCTTGCGTCGCCGATCGGGCTGTTCGTGCTCTTCGGCTATACTTGGGCATTGCTGCACCACATGGTCGGCGGCCTCCGGCATTTCGTCTGGGACACCGGCCGTGGCTTCGACCTCGCGTCGATCGATGCCATGTCCTGGGGCACCATCATCATCTCGCTCGTCCTTTCGGTCGGTATCTGGGCCTGGGGATTGATGGCGAAGGGGATCATCTGACATGAGCACGACACTTCGCCCGACCCCGTCGCCGACGGAGGCCCACATCCGGACGCCGCTCGCCAAGGCACGCGGTCTTGGCTCGGCTCACTCCGGCACGGAGCATTTCTGGCACCAGCGTGTCACCGGCGTTGCCAACGCCGTGCTCGTCATCGTCGTGCTCGTGCAGGTGGCGCGGCTGACGGGCGCCGACCACGCGACCGTGAAAGCGGCCCTCAAGAGCCCGCTGCTCTCCATGCCCCTTCTGCTGCTGATCCTTTCCGGCATGGTTCATATGCGGCTCGGGATGCAGACGATCATCGAGGATTATGCATCATCCGAAGGGGCGAAGGTCGTCGCGCTCATGCTCAACACGTTCTTCGTGATCCTTGTCGGCTTCGCCTGCGTTTATGCAGTGGCGAAAATCTCTTTCGGGGCGTGATCGATGGCAGCAAGCACAGCCAAGTCAAACGGAGCCGCCATGCCGGCCATCAATGGACAGGCCTACCCCTTCATCGACCACACGTACGACGTCGTCGTCGTCGGGGCCGGTGGGGCTGGCCTCAGGGCCACGCTCGGCTGTGCCGAGGCAGGTCTCAAGACGGCCTGCGTGACGAAGGTGTTTCCGACCCGGTCGCATACGGTCGCGGCTCAAGGTGGCGTCGCCGCATCGCTGGGCAACATGGGCCCCGACAGCTGGCAGTGGCACATGTACGACACCGTCAAAGGTGCCGACTGGCTCGGCGACCAGGACGCGATCGAGTACCTCTGCCGAAATGCGCCGCAGGCCGTCTACGAGATGGAGCACTACGGTGTTCCGTTCAGCCGTACCGAGGACGGGCGCATCTACCAGCGGCCATTCGGGGGTATGACCACGCAGTTCGGTGAGGGGCCGCCGGCGCAGCGCACGTGCGCTGCAGCTGACCGTACCGGTCACGCGATGCTGCACACGCTCTACGGCCAGTCGCTCCGGCATTCGGCCGAGTTCTTCATCGAGTACTTCGCCATCGACCTGATCATGGATCAGGACGGCGTGTGCCGCGGTCTCGTCGCTCTTTGCCTCGAGGACGGTACGTTGCACCGGTTCCGGGCGAAGAAGACGATCCTGGCCACCGGCGGGTATGGCCGCGCCTACTTCTCGTGCACGTCGGCTCACACCTGCACGGGCGACGGCAACGCCATGGTGCTGCGCGCAGGGTTGCCGCTCGAGGACATGGAGTTCGTCCAGTTCCATCCGACGGGCATCTACGGCGCGGGCGTTCTCATCACCGAAGGGTCACGCGGCGAGGGTGGCTATCTCACGAACGCGAACGGCGAACGGTTCATGGAGAGGTACGCGCCGCACGTGAAGGATCTGGCGTCGCGTGACGTCGTCTCGCGCTCGATGACCATCGAGATCCGCGAGGGGCGCGGCGTCGGCAAGGACAAGGACCACATCTTCCTACATCTCGACCATCTCGATCCCAAGATCCTGGCCGAGCGGCTGCCGGGTATCACGGAGAGCGCGAAGGTTTTCGCGGGCGTCGATCTTCGTCGCGAGCCGATCCCGGTGCTGCCGACCGTCCACTACAACATGGGCGGCATTCCGACCAATTTCCACGGCGAGGTGCTGACCAAGCTCGGAGGCGATCCCGATCACGTCGTGCCCGGTCTGATGGCCATCGGCGAGGCCGCGTGCGTGTCCGTTCACGGCGCGAACCGGCTTGGCTCGAACTCGCTGATCGACCTCGTGGTGTTCGGCCGCGCAGCCGGCCTCAGGGCGGCCGAGACGACTGAGAAGGGTGCTGCCCACCAGGATCTCCCGAAGGATGCGGGTGACTTCGCGGTGAGCCGGCTCGATCGCTTCCGCAATGCCAAGGGCGGCACGCCGACATCGGCGCTGCGACTGCGGATGCAACGGATCATGCAGTCGAACTGCGCAGTGTTCCGCGATGGCCCCGTGCTGAAGGAAGGTTGCGAGCAGATTTCCCAGGTGTGGAAAGGCTCCGACGACATCAGCGTCACGGATCGCTCGCTGATCTGGAACTCGGACCTGATCGAGACGCTCGAGTATGACAATCTCATCGCGCAGGCGGCGGTGACGATGTACTCGGCCGAGAACCGCAAGGAAAGCCGGGGCGCGCACGCCCGCGAGGACTTTCCGGATCGCGACGACAAGCAGTGGATGAAGCACACGCTGACGTGGGCGGACGACGCCAAGCGGCAGGTGATCATCGACTATCGCCCGGTGCACACCTACACGCTGACGAACGAGATGAAGTACATCGAGCCTAAGGCTCGCGTGTACTGAGCGGCCAGATATCGTTCGAAAGTTCTGCGGCGCCGGGGTCTCCCGGCGCCGTTTTCGTTTGCACCACGCTACCCGTGTCTATCCAAGACGGCGGCGCGCGTCGGCCATGACGCGGTCGAACTCGGCCTCGAGCGCGGAATTGACGCCGCGGCAGCCATCCGCCACCAGAGACGCAAATTCGAGGTAGTCGCGGCGGCGCGAGATGCTCCAGTCGCCAGGCGGGTTGTTCACCGTGTCCGTGACATTGGACGTCTTGTCCGACAACTTGATCATCTTGGCGCCGTCGGAGATCGTCGCTGAGTGCTCGATCTCCATCCGCTTGCGCTGCTGCCAGGTCTGCCCCGGCGTGTCGGTCAACTCGGCGACGAGCGCCGCGACCTCGTTGCCGAACCGCTCCGCCAGTTCGGCCCGTGTGGTTTCGGTATCCTCGATGGTGTCGTGCAGGATGGCGGCGGCGATCAGTTCGGGGGCGTCCACGCCGCCGATAACGACAAGCCGTTCGGCCACCTCGAGCGGGTGATTGATGTAGGGCGTGTTGCGCGACCCCTTGCGGCGCTGATCGCGATGGCGGTCGGCGGCGAAATGAGCCGCGCGAACGATCAGCGCGTGGGCCGAGACGGTTCCTTTCAAGGTTTGGACGGCCATGGCGCGTGTCTCATCCCGTCTTCGATCTGCCCGCGAGTGCTGCGATGTCCGGGACCGGGCGGGCGGTGACCGGGTCCGTCGCGAAGGCCTCTTCGATGGCGCGCGCCACCTGGAGCACGTGCAGGTCGGAGCCGCGCGGTCCGATGACTTGAATCCCGAACGGAAGGCCCTTGTCGTCGCGTCCGGTCGGTATGTTGCAAGCGCAGCAGAGCGCCATGGTCGGGGCGTAGGCGAGCGCCAGCCAGCGCATGTAGGTCGGCATCTTCTCGCCGTCGATCTCCTCGACGAAGAGTTGTTCGTGAGGGAACGGCGACACCGACGCGGTCGGCGCGATCAGCACATCCCAATCCTCGAAGAATGCGTTGACGCGCTGCATCAGCTTGTGCTGCTCCACCATGCCGCGGCCGATTTCCGCCATGGTCAGGCGCAAGCCGCGCTCGGTGTTGTCGACCACGTTGCGGTCGAGCTGGTCGCGATGCTTCGCGAGGCGGTCCTGGTGCTGTGTCGCGAAGGCGAGGCCCCGATGGATCTCGAAGACGTCATGCAGGCCGGCGTAATCGGGATGGGTCTCGTCGGCGCCGACGAGGTGCGCCGAAAGTCGCCGCATGCGATCTGCGAAGACAGCGCGAATGTTGCGCGCCACCGGGGCTTGCCCGAAGTCCGCCGTGATGGCGACGCGCAGGCTTGCGAGGTCGGCGGAGGCCAGCGTTTCGGGCAGGTCCAGCGTGCCGCTCGAGTATGGATCGCTGACGTTCTCGTCCACCTGGGCGCGGAACATCAGGTAGGCATCCTCAACCGTCCTGCCCATCGGACCGAGCACGCCCCACGGCACGAGTCCGGCCGGCCGGGCCGGGTGGGGGATGACGCCCGGCGAGGGGCGGAACCCCACGATGCCGCAATAGGCGGACGGGGTTCTGAGCGAGCC
>JBGSJD010000577.1:0-2071 GCA_041742195.1 Hyphomicrobiaceae bacterium | reverse complement strand
GTGCCTCGCCCCGAACCGCCAAGGCGCGCGCCGTGCTGCGGGGTGTTTTCGGCGACGCCCCAAGCACCTGTTGCGCGAGTTCGGCCGCGGCATCGACTTTCCCCTGGCCGAGCAGTGCCCGCGCCTTCTCGATGGCGACTTCCGGGTCGACGGCCTCCGCCGCGCTCTTGTCGCCGCGCTTTGCTGTCTTGCCCGAAGCGGGTCGCTTTTTCTCTGGCGCCGCCTGCACCGTCTGCGCCACGGCCGCGTTCCAGCCGCTGGCGGTCCCGACCAACCCCAAGCCGACGCCGAGTATGATGCCTAAGGCGCTGCCCCGCATGCTGCGTCGCTCCCGTGCTCCCCTGATCCCACGAAGCGTAAGACCGCAACAATAAGGCGACGGATTGACCGGCCGGCCATAATCCGCGCCCCCACCGCCGCTATTCCACGGTCACCGATTTCGCCAGATTGCGCGGCTGGTCCACATCCGTGCCCATGAGCACAGCCGTGTGGTAGGCGATGAGCTGCATCGGCAGCGCATAGACCAGCGGCGTCACGAACGGGTGCAGGGCCGGCATCCGGATATGCGCCGCCACGTCGCAGCCGATGCTGTCGCGATCGGCATCCGAGACGAGCACGATCTGCCCGCCGCGCGCCGCGACCTCCTGCATGTTGGACACCGTCTTCTCGAAGAGATCGTCGTTCGGCGCCACGACGACGACGGGCACCTTCTCGTCGATCAGCGCGATCGGCCCGTGCTTCATCTCGCCGGCCGCATACCCTTCGGCGTGGATGTAGGAGATCTCCTTCAGCTTGAGCGCGCCCTCGAGCGCGATCGGATAGGAGAGCCCGCGCCCGAGATAGAGCACGTCCTTCGCCTTCGAGAACCAGTGCGCCAGTTCCTCGTAGCGCCGCTCGTCCCTGAGCAACGACGTGAGATGCCGCGGCACCTCCACGAGTGCCCGCACGAGTTCCCGCTCCCGCTCCTCGCTGAGCTGCCCCCGGGCCCGCGCCACGGCGAGAGCGAGGCAAGCGAGCGCCGAGAGCTGGCACGTGAATGCCTTCGTCGAGGCGACGCCGATCTCCGGCCCGGCCAGCGTCGGCAGCACGACATGGCTCTCGCGCGCGATCGTCGAGTTGCGCACGTTGACGACCGACACGATGCGCTGACCGGCCGCCTTGCAGTAGCGCAGCGTCGCCAGCGTGTCGGCGGTCTCGCCCGACTGCGACACGAACACCGCCAGGCCACCCTCCGGCATCGGCGCCTCGCGATAGCGTAGCTCCGACGCGACATCGATCTCGACCGGAATGCGCGCGTACCGCTCCAGCCAATACTTCGCGACGAGGCCCGCATAGTAGGCGGTGCCGCACGCCGAGATCGTGATCCGCGGCACTTTCGCCAGATCGACCCCGAGATCGGGGAACCGCACGGTCCCGGCCGCCATGTCCATGTAGTTCGTCAGCGTATGGCTGATCACCTCGGCCTGCTCGTGGATCTCCTTGAGCATGAAATGCCGGTGATTGCCCTTGTCGACGAGGAAGCCCGACGCCTGGCTCGTGAGCATTGGCCGCTCGACCTTGCGGCCTTGCCGATCCCGGATCTCGAAGCTCTCGCGGTGCAGGACGACCCAATCGCCCTCCTCCAGATAGGTCACCTGATCGGTGAACGGCGCCAATGCGATGGCGTCCGAGCCGAGGAACATCTGCTGATCGCCGTGCCCCACCGCCAGCGGACTACCCTCGCGGGCTCCGATCATCAGGTTGTCGTGACCGGCGAAAATGATGGCGAGCGCGAACGCGCCTCTGAGGCGGCCCAGCGCATTCCGTGTCGCCTCGACGGGCTCGGCGCCCTTGCGCATCTCGTAGCTGATCAGGTGCGCGACCACCTCGGTGTCGGTGTCGGACGCGAACACGGCGCCGGCCCTGGTCAGCTCCTCACGCAGTTCCCTGAAATTCTCGATGATGCCGTTGTGCACGACACACACGTTCTCCGACATGTGCGGATGCGCATTCCGCTCGCTCGGCGCCCCGTGCGTCGCCCAGCGCGTGTGCCCGATCCCGGCCTTGCCCGCGAGCGGCTCGCGCACGAGCC
>JBGSJD010000576.1:0-1575 GCA_041742195.1 Hyphomicrobiaceae bacterium | reverse complement strand
GACGAGCGCCAGCGCGCGGGCCCGCCGCCCCATCTGGCGCGCCCGATAGACGACCGCCTCCTCGCGCCCGTGCGTGACCCAGATTTCCCCGGCTTCCGTTTCCTCGATCGTTTGCATGAGTTCGGGCCAGTCCACGTGGTCCGAGATGATCAGCGGCAGCTCGACACCCCGCTGTCGCGCCCGTCCCCGCACCCGCATCCAGCCCGAGGCGAACGCCGTCACCGGATCGGCGAGCCGGCGTGACCAGCGATCGCCGAGCGCCGAGGGAGGCGAGATCACCACCTCGCCGGCGAGCCGGTCCGTGGCCTCGGAAACGGGGCGAACGTCACCGAGATCGACGCCGAGCCGCTGATAGAGCTGGCAGATCGAGACCATGGCGCCATGCAGCCAGATCGGCCGGTCGTATCCCGCCTGGCGCAGCAGAACGATGAGCCGCTGGCATTTGCCGAGGCCGTAGGCGCCGATCTGATGCGTGCGCTCGGGAAAGTCCGCGAGCGACACGAGGAGGCGCCCGATTTCCCGCGCGTCCGGCTCGTGGCGGAACACCGGCAGGCCGAACGTCGCCTCCGTGATGAAGAGATCGCAGCGCACCACCTCGAACGGCGCGCACGTCGGGTCGTGGCGCCGCTTGTAGTCGCCCGAGACGACCGCCCGCTGTCCCTTGTAGTCGATCACAACCTGCGCGCTGCCGAGGATGTGCCCGGCCGGGACCAGCGTCACCGTGACGTCGCCGACCCGGTGAGGCACGCCGTAGGCCGTTGCCTCGAGCTGGTGCCCCGCCCCCGCCCCGAGCCGGATACGCATGATTTCGAGGGTTTCCGGCGTGGCGAGGACCGCGTCGTGGCCAGGGCGCGCATGATCCGAGTGGCCATGCGTGACGATGGCCCGCTCAACGGGGCGGTGTGGATCGACGTGAAAACCGCCCGGAACGCAGAAGAGACCCGACGCATCGGGCCTTAGCCAGCTCTCGAAGGGTTCGCGCTCGGCGATGTGCACCATGGAACTCCGGCCCGGGATCGCCTGCAGCTCGTGTTCCGGCGCCGACATTTGCGTGCCCCTGCCGCTTGGTCGAGAGCAAATGTCGGCGCCAAAGGAACACGAGCAACTCAATGTTTCTAGTGTAGCTTTCGCCTCTGACGTTTGGTGACGAGCCTAGCCGCAGGCGGGTGCCAAACGTCAGAGGCGCTACACTGGTCTTCATTTAGGCGCGGAGCGGTCTGCCGCCAATGGCGGCCGGTGTCCGACGAGGCTTTTGCCCGTGCCGAACACCTGCAACACTTGTCCCCCGTTCAACGCCACGACCAACGCGAGGCCGCCATGCAGTCGCTACTTCCCCAAGCCGAAATCGTCGCTCGCCTGCTGAAGGAGCGGCGCGAGACCATCGCGGTCGCCGAGAGTTCGGCCGGTGGCCTGATCGCCGCCGCGCTGCTCGCGGTCCCGGGCGCCTCGGCCTATTTCCTCGGCGGCGCCGTCGTCTACACGCGCGAGGCTCGAACCGCGCTGGTCGGCATCACGGATGGCGAAATGAAAGGCCTCCGCTCGTCGAGCGAGCCCTACGCCGAGCTGCTCGCGCGC
>JBGSJD010000575.1:0-9586 GCA_041742195.1 Hyphomicrobiaceae bacterium | reverse complement strand
CTTCCGTGCCGAATCGCCGTGTGACGTCCTGAAACCGATCCGGCGGCGCCACGAGAACGAGGCCGGCGAATTCCGCACGCCGATGCATCGGCGCCAATCCACCGGCCGCAACGAGAACCGCCAGCGCACCGACCGAGTGCCCGAACGCGATCTCGAACGGGCCGAGCGCGGCGGCCACATCGGCAATGGCGCGCGCACAATCGAAGAGGCTGGCGCGCGACCGCCGGCACGAGCCATGCGCCGGCAGGTCCACCAGCACGGAACGAAATCCACGCCGCCTGAAGAAATCGGCAGGCGCGCTCATGAACGAAGCCTCGCCCGTCCACCCATGCACCAGCAGCACGCTTGAGCCGGTCCATGGCTCTGCCGGAGCGAACACGTAGGCTTGGACCGCACCAGCGACGGTCCCCACCAGCACACGCTGCGCCGATTTCAGATGAAACCGGGACCGCTCGACCAGGAGATCGTGGTCCGGCGCGCGATGCGACGAGAGCGATGGCGTGCAAAAGCGCCGGAACGCCCGCGCCCCGGCGACGGTCGGCAGGCCCCGGCCGCGCGTCTGCGGCGCTGGCATGGCGCTGCGATCGGACTTGGTTTTCGTCATGACACTCGATACGGGCACCACGGCATTTGACCGCCGTACAGTATCCCGCGATGCCGCCTGCGGCAAAAGCTGCAATTGGCGGCATGATGACCGACCCGTCACCACCCGACCGGCCACCCCGTGAGCGAGCATCCCGGTGTTGGTCGTCGGCCCGCTCAGCTCAGCCAGCGTTTCCGGCGCTTGTAGTGCTTCACGTCGCGATAGGACTTCTTCGTGCCGCCTTCGTTGAGCCCCAGGTAGAACTCGCGGATATCGGAGTTCGAGCGGAGCTGCTCGGCACTCCCCTCGAGCACGATCCGGCCGTTTTCCATGACGTAGCCATGATCCGCCACCGTCAAGGCCATGGTGGCGTTCTGCTCCACGAGAAGGACCGAGAGGCCCTGCTCGGCAACGAGACGCCGCACGATGCCGAAGATTTCCTCCACCAGCATCGGAGCGAGGCCGAGTGACGGCTCGTCGAGCAGCACCACCTTCGGCCGCGACATCAGCGCCCGGCCGATGACCAGCATCTGCTGCTCGCCGCCTGAGAGATATCCCGCCAGCTGCGAGCGGCGCTCCTTGATCCGCGGAAAGTAGGTGAACACACGCTCCACACCGTCGCGAATGGCAGCCCGGTCACGCTCGATGTGTGCGCCCGCGATCAGGTTCTCCTCGCACGACAGGCTCTCGAAGACGCGCCGCCCCTCGAACACCTGCGCAATGCCGAGCTTGGTCACCTCGAACGGTCGCCGGCCATGGATCGCCTGTCCCTCGAGAGTGATGGAGCCTTTCGTGATGCTCCCGCGTTCCGTGAAGAGAATGCCCGAGATCGCCTTGAGCGTCGTCGACTTGCCCGCACCGTTGGCTCCGAGCAGTGTCGTGATCGCGCCCTGCTTCACATCGAGAGAGACGCCTTTCAGCACGAGGACGACGTTGTCGTAGACGACTTCGATGTTGTTGATCGCAAGCATGGGCAAACCGGTTCCGGCATGTGTCGAGGGAGGCGCCACGGCGCCTCCCCGATGCTGCTGTGAGTGGGATTACTTCTTGTTCTCTTCCGCGACGTGCTTTTGCACGGCAGCGCGGAAGCCCTGGAACCAGTCGGTGGTCTTGACGAACTTGCCACCCTTCACCGACCACACCTGAACCCAGCCGCCACCTTCGTGATCCGCGGCGGACAGCTTGAGCGGCGGCGCGAGCCCGTCGAGCGTCGGATCGAGTGCCGCCACGCTTTCGAAGCCCTTGCGCAGCTCTTCTCCGTTCGGCTTGCCGCCGTTCTTGGCCTTGATCGCATTGGCGATCGCCGCCACGTGCACAGCGCCCTGGTAGACGCCGCGGTTGAAGGTCACCGTGCTCTCGAATTCCTTGCCGAGGCTCTTGCCTTCGGATTTGAGGAGATCCTTGATCTCCTTGATGACCTTGTAGGTGTCGCCGACGCCGGCGTACTGAATCGTGTTGTAGCCCTCGGCTGCTCCAAAACCACCGGCCGCGATGATATCCGCCTCGGCCCCCGCCCAGACGAGGCCCACCACTTTCGACAGCGGGAAGCCCTTGCCCTTGAGCTCCTTGATCGCGACAGCGGGGGCGCGCCCGAACAGGTGGGCGATCACGAAGTCGGGCTTGAAGCGCGATGTGACGTCGAGCACCTGCGCCGCCATCTCGATGCCCGGCGACGGAACGCCGAACGTCCGGAGCTGGAACCCTTCCGATTTCGCCAGCTCCTCGATCACCGGGATCGGCTCACGACCGGCCGGATTGTCGAAGAACATGTAGGCGATCTTCTTGCCCTTGAGGTTGCCGCCGAGCCGATCCTTCGCGAACTGCACAGCGCCGCCCGCCTGCGACCAGTACGTGGCCGCGATCGGAAACACGTACGGGAACTTCTTGCCGTCGGCGGCTGCCGACGAGCCGATACCCGGCGACGTCACCGGCATCTTGTCTTCCTCGAACTTCTTGAGCAGTGCGAGGAGTTGCGGCGTGCCGAAGGCGCTCGTCATGATGGCGCCCTCCTTCTTGAACCGCTCGTGCGCCTCGATGGCCGGCGGCACCTTGTATTCGTGGTCGATTTCGACGACCCGGATCTTGTATCCCTCGACGCCGCCGCGCTTGTTCACCAGCGCCATGTAGTGATGATAGGCGGGGCAGATGACCGTCCCGACGATCTGCGTCGGCCCTGTCCGGTCGCACTGGGCGCCAATGACGATTTCCTTGTCTTGCGCCAGGGCGGCTGTCGAAGCCAGCCCGAGGGCTCCGGCGGCGAGACCGAAGGCCAATCGATGTCTACGCGTGTGTGTCATGGTGCTCTCCTTGGGACTCCCTGTTGTCGTTTTTTTCCCCGGACCGACCGCGCCCCACCCGTCAATACGAGAAGGGCCAGACGCGGAAGTAGTTGCGGAGGTTCCGCCAAAGACGTGCGAGGCCTTCCGGCTCGACGACCAGAAAGAAGATGATGAGCGCACCGAAGATCACGAGCCGCATGCTTGCCGACACCGCCGACAGCATGGCCGGATCCCAGATGTAGCCGCCGAAAGCCTCGACCACGAGACGAATGACGACCGGCAGCGCCGTAACGAAGATGGCGCCGAGCACCGAACCAAGCACCGATCCGAGCCCGCCGATGATCACCATCGCGAGGTAGTCGATCGAGACGACGATCTGGAACGCTTCGTAGGTCGCGATGCCGAAGTAATAGGTGTAGAGCACGCCGCAAACGCCCGCGTAGAACGACGAGATGGCGAACGCGATCAGCTTGTAGCGGAAGATGTTGATCCCGATGATCTCGGCCGCGATATCCTGGTCCCGGATCGCGATGAAGGCGCGGCCGATCCGGCTGCGCACGAGATTGAGCGTCGCCACGATGGCGAGGATGGCGAAGAACAACGTGAAGAAATAGAGGTCGCGCTGCGACTTGAGCTCGTAGCCGAAGATCGTCGGCCGGGCCACTTCGATCGCCGCCGCCGCGCCGCCTGAGATGGCTGGCGTGTGATTGATGATCCACTCGATGATCAGCTGGCTGGCCAGCGTCGCGATCGCGAGATAGGTCCCCTTGATGCGCAGCGACGGGATGCCGACGATCGCCCCGATGAACGCCGCCATCAGTCCGCCCGCCGGCAGTGTGATCCAGAACGGCAGGCCGAGCTTCACGGCGAGATTGGCCGCCGTGTAGGCGCCGACCGACATGAAGGCAGCGTGCCCGATCGAGATCTGGCCCGTATAGCCGACCAGGATGTTGAGCCCGAGCGCCCCGACCGTCGCGATGAAGATGAGATTGAAGATCGACAGGTAGTACTCGTGCAGCACCAGCGGAACGACGGCCACCGCCAGCACCAGGAGTACGACGGCGCTCCACCGCGTGATGGGCAGCGGAAACAGCGCCATGTCGTCGGCGTACGTGGTCTTGAAATTTCCGGCTTCGCGATAGAACACGGGCGAGGTTCCTGTCTTGGTTTGGCGCCTCAGATGCGCTCGATCTTTCGCTTCCCGAAGAGTCCGTAGGGCTTGAACATCAACGCGATGATCATGATGACGTAGGGCGCGAAATCCTTGGTGCCGCCTCCGACGAGGGGATCGAGATAGCCCGCCGCGATGCTCTCCACGACGCCGATGATGAGCCCCCCGACGACCGCGCCGATGATCGAGTCGAGCCCGCCCAGAATGACGACGGGAAACACCTTGAGCCCCACGAGCGCGAGCTGCGTGTCGACGCCGAGCATCGAGCCCCAGATGATGCCGCCGAGCGCCGCGACGATGCCCGCCATGGCCCACGCGATCGCGAAATAGCGCTCGACGTTGATGCCCATGGCCATCGCGACCTGCTGGTTGTCGGCGACCGCGCGCATGGCGACGCCCATCCGGCTCTTCATGAAGAACCAGGTGAAGGCTGCGAGGCAGAGCGCCGACACGACGAGCCCGAGCACCTGCACGGCCGGCAGCGAAGTCGTGAAGATCTGCACCGGCTCGTCGCCGATCGGCAGCGGAATGGTCTGCGTCTGGGCGCCGATGGTGATCGGAGGCAGGCCGCGGAGAATGGCGGCGAGACCGATGGTCGCCATGATCACGGCGACCACGGGCCGCCCCAGCAGCGGTCTGAGAACGACCCGCTCGAGCGCGAAGCTGAAGCCGACCATGAGCGCGATCGAGAGCAGGATGGCGAGCCAGAGCGGCGCACTGGCGGCGAGCGACGTGGCCGCGATGAAACCGGCCAGCATCACGAACTCGCCCTGCGCGAAGTTGATCGCGTCGGTCGCCTTGTAGACGAGGACGAAGCCGAGCGCGATCAGCGAGTACATCATGCCGATCGAAAGGCCGCTGACCGTGAGTGAGAACAGGAAATCGAGTTCTTCGAGCATTCGGATCTCCTCAGGCCGCCCGTCGGTCGCTGACGGCGGTCGGCACGTCGTGGATGGCGATCGTCGCGTCGAGCGTCGATTTGCGGCCGTCCTCGAATGTGATCTCGACGCTGACCTCCGCTTCCGGCTTGCCGCCGTAGAAGGCCTCGATCACCGCCCCGTATTTCTCGGCCACGTAGGCGCGCCGCACTTTTCGGGTTCGCGTGATTTCGTTGTCGTCGGCATCGAGTTCCTTGTTGAGCAGGAGCATCCGCCTGACGCGCGTCGCCTCGGGGAGCGTCGCATTGATCTTCTGCACCTCCTCGATGATCAGCGTCGCCACTTCCGGCTTTCGTGCGAGATCCATGAAGCTGGTGTAGGCGAGCCCCCGGCGCTCCGCCCAATTGCCGACGGTTTCCATGTCGATCGCGATCATCGTGGCCACGAACGGCTTGTCGTTGCCGAACGCGATCGCCTCGCGGATGAACGGGCTGAACTTGAGCTTGTTCTCGATGAATTGCGGCGCGAATGGCGTGCCGCCGTCGAGGCGGCCGACATCCTTCGCGCGATCGATGATGGCGAGCTGGCCTTGCGGATCGATCTGCGCCGCGTCCCCGGTGCGGAGCCAGCCATCCGACGTCAACGTCTCGGCGGTCGCATCGTCCTGCTTGTAGTAGCCGATGAACACGCCAGGTCCTCGCACCAGGAGTTCACCGTTCTCGGCGATCTTCACTTCGAGACCGGGCAACGGCTCGCCGACGGTATTGGGATCGACCCGGCCGTCGCGCTGGAAGGCCACGAGCGCCGACGCCTCGGTCTGCCCGTAGACCTGTTTCAGGTTGATGCCGATCGAGCGGAAGAACCGGAACGTGTCCGGCCCCAGCGGCGCGCCGCCCGTCACGGCCCAGCGCGACAGACGGAACCCGAGAAGATCGCGGATCGGCGCATAGACCATGCGCTCGCCGAGTGCATAGGCGACGCTGAGCCCCATGGGTATGGGCTTGCCGTCCTGCTTCAGCAGTTCGCGCCGCTCGGCCACGTCCTTGAAGTAGCTGAAGACGCGCCGCTTCAGCGGCGACGCATCGGCCGCCCGTACCTGCACCTGCGTCAGCAGATTCTCCCAGATACGCGGCGGCGCCAGCACGATGGTCGGGCCGAGTTCCCTGAGATCGCGCTGTACCGTTTCGGGGCTCTCCGGACAGTTGACCGTCGCCCCTGCCACCACCGCGACCGCAAGCGAGTACATGGCATCGCCGACCCACGCCATCGGGAGAAACGCGAGCCAGTTGTCGCCGCGTTCGACCGTCTCGCCCTGCATGTAATTCTCGGCCGTGCCGATCATGTTCCGATGCGAGAGAAGGACGCCCTTCGGCTTTCCCGTGGTGCCGGACGTGTAGGCGATCATCGCCACGTCGCCCGGCTGCCCGAGCGCCACCTCGGCGAGGAAATCGTCGGTCGCTCCAGCCGCCTGACGCCCGGCCGCGACGACCTCCTCGAGCGATTTCAGCATCGGCTCCTTCGAGCCGGCAAGCCCTCGCGGATCGTCGTAGATGATCCATCTGAGGTTCGGCAGTTGCTCACGCAGCGACAGGATCTTGTCGACCTGCTCCTGGTCCTCCGCGACGATGACCGAGACCTCGGCGTGATTGAGCACGTAGACGAGCTCGGACGCGATGGCGTCCTGATAGACCGGGATCGCGATGCCACCACGGGCCTGCGCGGCGATCTGGGCCAGATAAAGCGCCGGCCGGTTGTCGCCGACGACGGACATCTTAGCCTGACGGCCGAAGCCGAGATCGCGGAGCCCGAGCGCGAGATGATGCACGAACTCCGCGCAATCCGCCCAAGTCATCGTCTTCCAGATCCCGCGGTCCTTCTCCCTCATGGCAGGCGAGTTGCCGAACTGCCGCGCGTTCCTGAGGACGAGTTTCGGCAGCGTCGAGGTTTCAGCCGAATCCAGAAGGCTCATGCGTCCTGGTCTCCTTTGGTCCCGAGATAAGCGGCGATCACCGCCGGATCGCGCTGCACCTCGGCCGGCGTGCCTTCGGCGATCTTGCGCCCCCGGTCGAGCACCACGACGTGATCCGAGATGTCCATGACGACGCCCATGTCGTGCTCGATCAGCACCACGGTCACGCCACGCTCCCCGTTCACATCGAGGATGTAGCGCGCCATATCCTCCTTCTCTTCCTGGTTCATGCCGCCCATCGGCTCGTCGAGCAGCAGCATTTTCGGCTCCAGTGCCAGCGCTCGACCGAGTTCGACCCGCTTTCTGAGGCCGTAGGCGAGCGCCGCCGTCTGCTGCTTGCGCAGATCCTCGAGCTTCAGGAACTCGATGATCTCCTCGCAGATTTCCCGGTTCGCGATCTCTTCCTTCTGTGCCGAGCCCCAGTAGATGAGGCTCGCCAGAACGCCCGAGCGCATTCTGACGTGTCGCCCGAGCATCAGGTTGTCGAGCACGGTCAGCCCGGAGAACAGGGCGATGTTCTGGAAGGTGCGCGCGACCCCGAGTTCCGCGATTTGGTAGGGCTTGAAGGCGGTGATATCCCGGCCCTGAAACACCACGCGTCCGGTATCGGGCTTGTAGAAACCCGAAATCATATTGATGAGCGAGGTTTTGCCGGCTCCGTTAGGACCGATGACGGAGACGATTTTGCCTTTCGGCACTTGCATCGAAACGCCGGCCGATGCGACCACTCCGCCAAATCGCTTCGCCACGCCCTCGACGGAGAGATCGATCTGCGCCTCTTGCGCCGACTGGGCAGCCGCGACCGTCATGGGGCCACGCTCCCAGGCAAGTCGGCCGCCGGAGGATCGCCAGATGCGCAGGTGCGTTTTGCACGGATTACCGACTCCGCGCACACACGGGCGCGCAGGCTGTTCATTGCCCTCAAGCAGTCCTCCCTGGATCGACCCGTTGACCGGGACGTTGGCCGTAAGTCCTCCACGGAACGATTGAGCTCTTATGCAAGCTGTTTCGCGCCACGATGGCTTCGGCTTTACCTATCAGTCTCGCAAGCCGTTCAGTTCATTGTCAACCGGGATTGACGATTGCACCACGATGCGCCCCGTCGCTACACCGGCAGGCCCAATGCCGTCCTCAGCGCTTGGTGATAGTGGATCATCGCCGGCTCGTTACGCCCGAAAATCGTGCTCGTTTGCGCGCCGGAAGCGAAGCCGATCTGCATCGATCGCCCGGCAGGGAAATCCTCGCCCATCACCACTTTCAGCAGGAGATCGAGATTGGCTTTCCAATGCCGCTCTTCTTCCGGTGATTGGATCGGTTGCGGAATATAGAACGAGGTTTCCATGATTGCGCGATCAGACCGTCCTTCGGCGGGAAAGACGCGATGGATCTCGAGATGATCGCCCTGCGCGACGAACAAGGTATTCGGAAACAGGCAATAGACGGTCGCCGAATTCCACATCAGATCCCATTCGGCTTCGGGCTGCCCCCTCAGTCGCTCGATCTTCTTGCGCGGGAACACGATGCGATGGTTGCGACCGAACGGCTCGAAATCGGAAACATTCCCGATCAGAATACTCGTCAGGCTGTCCTTGTGCAGGAATGCCACGTGATAGCTCTCGTGGAACGTGTCGACGAGGAGCTTCCAGTTCATCGTCTCTGGCGTCAGCCGCTTGTCGTAGAGGTAATAACCCTGCGCCTGATAGGACGCGAGTTCCGGACCAAGCCCGCCGAGCCAAGGCGTGATGTCGAAAGTCGCACTGCGGTCCGCAGTCGGTTGCGGTATCACCCAGACGAGACCGTTTTGCTCCGCGAGGGGAAGTGGCGTCAGCCCGGAACGATCGGCACGGACGCCTTCGAATGCCCTTTCATCGGGAATGCCGCGAAGCCGGCCGTCGAGACCGTAGGTCCAGGCGTGATAGGGACACGAGAACACGCTGCCTTTCCCGCATCCATCCGCGACTTTCGCGCCCCTGTGCCGGCACACGTTGAGGAATGCACGGAGCACGCCGTCGCCGCCACGCACGATGAGGATGGGGACGCCCGCGAGATCGTCGGTCCGCCAACTGCCTCGCTCGGGCCAGTCGCAAGACAGCCCCATCAGCAGCGGATGCTCGCGAAACAGGATCTTCGTTTCGGCCTCGAGATGACTTTTGCAGTGATAGGCCGAAACGTCGTTTTCCCAGGGCTTTTCGGCCATCGCCGTCGTGCCCTGATCGATGTGCGCGAGAATTCGCTTGATAACCGGGATGCCGAGAGCGCGATCCATAAGCCGTGTCCTCCATGGCGCCCGTCTTCTCGCGGGCGTTCTGTCGACACATGCTAGTCACCACGCAGGCACTGCGCCAAGCGGCTTCGATGCCATCGGGGACGAGGCGTTAGCGCAGTGCGTCGGTCAGGCGCGCCATGACACCGATCGCTGGTTCTGCCGTGAGACACGACGGCTCGTACAGCGGAAGCTCGCCCGCGTAGGCCGTCTCCTGGGTGACGGCGAGGAGGCTCGGACCGTAGCTGATCTCGGCCGTCCAGCTCTCGTCGTTTGGCAATGCCGTTGCCGGAAGCGGAACTTTTGCGAAGGCATTGTGCAGACACCAGCGATGCGCCACCGCCGCCGCAGCCGCCTGTTCGATCACGGGTCGCATCGGCAAGGCATCCGCCGCGAACGGGTCTGCGAAGGCCTCGGGCTGGGCCTCCATCGCGGCCGCCGCG
>JBGSJD010000574.1:0-4637 GCA_041742195.1 Hyphomicrobiaceae bacterium | reverse complement strand
GCTACAGCCTGGCTGTGGAACGACGGGATGACGCCGTGCGAGGCGCGGTTCTGCATGAACTTCACCGCCGCCTTGCCGGCCAACAAATGGGCATTGCGTATGTTCGAGGCGCCGAGCGACTTGGTGATCCCGTCGAGGAAGAAGCAGATCGCGTGGAAGATCGAGACGATCGGGACCGCGACGAGCAGCACGGCGACCCCGCCCGTGAAGATCCAGTAGCTGTCGCGCCAGCCGATGGTGGCGATGAGCGCCGCCAGCGGCGTCGTCGCCGAGAGCGTCCCGATGGCCGCGAACGAGTTCAGCATGCCGACCCGCTGCACGACCTGACCCTGCGGCAGCCACTGCGCGAGGACATAGAAGGCCCCCGTGAAGATCCCGGCATTGCCGATCCCCATCAGGATCCGCCCGACCGTCAGCATCTCGCCGGACTTCGCCCCGGCAAACGTCGCGGCCCCGGCCAGCGTGAAGAGCAACATGCCGGCGAGCGTCATTCGCGCACCGAACCGGTCGAGCAGCATGCCCGTCGGGATCTGCATCAGCGCGTAGGCGAAGAAGAACGCGCTCGCGACCGTCGACAGCGCCGTCGGCCCGAGCGCCATCTCGCGCGACAGGTCCGGCGCCATCACGCCGAGGCTGGACCGAAGGAACAGGTTCGAGAACCCGAGCACGAACAGCACGGCCGTGATCGCGGCGAGCCGCGACGAACGCCGGCCGGCCTCCGCTTCAATGGCCTTCTCGCCCCAGTCGTTCACGTCAGAGGATCGCGATCGGACGCACCGGGCAGCCGGTCGCCCCCTTGAACTTCACCGCCGACAGCACGAAGCAGAACTCCCGCGCGTCGCGCGCGATCAGCTCGTCCATCACCAGGTTCTCGATGATGTGTACGCCGGCCTCGGCGAGACAGTGCTGGTGCACGGGCATGATCGCCTCGGGATGATTGGTCCCCGGCAGCACTTCGAGCGCCATGTTGTCGGCGGCGATCGCCACGCAGTCCTGCGCCGTGAGCCAGCGCGCCGCATCGAGATCGATGCCCGGCTCACCATGGAGGTACCGGTCGTTGTCCGTCATGAAGAAGCGGCCCCAGCCGGTGTTGATGCAAACGACGTCACCGGGCATCAGTGTCAGCTTGGCGGCAGCCAGCGCCTTCTCGAGGTCCGCGACGCGCACCGGCCGACCGGACTCGAGATGATCCCCGCCGTCGTGCCGCGACACGTCGAGCAGCACGCCTCGCGTCACCATCGGCGGCATGTGCTCGATGCCGAGATTGACGAGGCCGAAATCGTCGACCGTCTCGGTGGCGCTATAGCCGCCATAGAGCATGTCGCCCTTCGAGAAATGCCCGAGCGCATCGATGTGCGTGCCGACATGCGTCGTCATCTCGATCCGCTCGAGATTGGAGCCGGCGTCGTTCTTCGCGCCCATCTTGCGCCGCCGCCGGATGCTGCCGGCCGACGTCGGCCCGGCCTGGATGTGATAGGGGCTCTGGTTCGGCGCCATCCGGGGCGCACCGATCTCGATCACGTGGCTCATGTCGACGACATGGCCAGAGCGCACCATGCGCATGGCGGCGAGTGTCCGCTCCGGCGTCAGGAAATGGCCGGCGCCGAGCTGGTCGCCCGCGCCCCACCGGCCGTGATCGTGAATGCAGCTCGTCATCGCGTCCCGTCTCCTCAGCGTTCCCACGCGCCTGCGTCGACGCTATGATTGCGCGACCCGAGCGGTTCGACAATCGAAGGAACAAGCCATGATCATCGCTGTCGTGCAGATCCCGATGCCGAAGCGGCCGCGCGAGGCCGCGATCGCCGCCCAGACCAAGTCTGCTCCGACCTTCCGTGGGCTGGCGGAAAAAGGCCTCCTGCGCAAAGACTACCTCAACGGCGAAGCCGGCGGGGGCGGCGTCTACACCTGGGCGTCCCGCGAGGCGGCCGAGGCCTGGTACACACCCGAATGGTTCGACAAGGCGGAGGCGACCTTCGGCGCCCGCCCGACCGTGACCTACTACGACACCTACGTCACGGTGGACAATGTGGCCGGCCGGACCATCGTCCGGGAGGATTGAGAGGCCGGGCCGCCGCACCAATTGCATTCCCCGCCCCGCCCCCTACATTGCGACTCGCAGGGCTGCGGGGTGCGTAAGGGCAAATCAACCCGGGGGCCTATACTCTTCGCATGGGAGCTGTCCCTGTCCGGGCTCGTGGGCTTGGACACACGGCGCCCACCTACATAAGTAGGGACCACGCGGGGACGATCGCTCGACGGCCATTGCGGCCCTGCACTTCCCGAAGCGCTTGATCCTATGCCGCCGGGTGAACGCCGCCAGTGGCGTCCCCCTGCAGCCGACGCTACGCTTGCGCCGGCCGATCGCGCCGGGAGCCATGCCATGACACGTTCCGAAATCGAAATCGCGTCCACGAAGAAGGACCTCCGCGCGCGCATGATCGTCACCCGCGACGCCCTCTCGCCCGAAGCCCGCGCGGCTGGCGCTACGGCCGTTGCAACGATCAGTCTCGGCTTCACGGCAGCCCGGCCGGCAACCGTCGTCTCCGCATTCCTGTCGATCGGCGCCGAGATCGATACCGCGCCGCTGATGGATGAGTTGCAGAGATCAGGCGATCGCATCGCCCTCCCGGTGATGGTCGGGAAGGGAAAGCCCCTCCAGTTCCGCGCCTGGGCGCCGGGCGATCCGCTGCGCACCGTGCAATGGGGCATCCGCGAGCCCCGCGACGACGCGCCCGTCCTGGAGCCTGACGTCCTGCTCGTCCCCCTCCTCGCCTTCGACCGGACGGGTGCCCGCCTCGGTTACGGCGGCGGTTTCTACGACCGCACGTTGCGCGGGCTCCGCGAGCGCCGCTCCGTGGTCGCCGTCGGCCTCGCATTCGCGATGCAGGAGGTCGACGCTGTGCCGCATCTCGATTATGACGAGCGCCTCGACTGGGTCCTCACTCCCGATGGCCCGATCCGTTGTGGCCTGTGACGGGACCCGCCCATGCGCCTGCTGTTTCTCGGCGACGTCGTCGGACGCTCCGGCCGTAAGGCCGTCGTCGATGGCCTGCCGCGCCTGATCGAGCGCTGGAAGCTCGATTTCGTCGTCGTGAACGGCGAGAACAGCGCCGGCGGCTTCGGCATCACCGAGAGCATCTTCCAGGAACTGCTGGATGCCGGCGCCGACGTCGTGACGTTGGGCAATCACGCCTTCGATCAGCGCGAAACCCTCGTCTACATCGAGCGTCACGACCGATTGCTGCGGCCGGTCAACTATCCGAAGGGCACGCCCGGCAAGGGCGCCGGTGTGTTCCGCGCCCGCAACGGGGCCGACGTGCTCGTCACCCAGGCCATGGGACGCGTGTTCATGCCGGAGCTGGATTGTCCGTTCCGCGCCCTCGAGGCCGAGGTCACGGCCTGCCCCCTCGGCTCCGGCGCCGACGTCATCCTGGTCGACTTCCACGCCGAGGCGACGAGCGAGAAGCAGGCGGTCGGCGTGTTCCTGGACGGCCGTGTGTCGTGCGTCGTCGGAACCCACACCCATGTCCCGACCGCGGACGATCGCGTTCTCAAGGGGGGCACGGCCTACATGACCGATGCCGGCATGTGCGGCGACTACGACTCGATCGTCGGCATGGACGTCGAAGAGCCCGTGAACCGCTTCCTCACGCGCATCCCGCGCGGGCGATTCGAGCCGGCGTCACGGCCCGCGACACTGTCGGGCCTGGCCGTCGATATCGACGACGCGACGGGCCTCGCGCGCCGGGCCCAAGCGATACGGCTCGGCGGCGCGTTGGCGCCAGCCGAGCCGCTATTCTGGGTTGAATGAGACGTGGAAAAAGGCTCCTCGCGTAGATCCCTAACCGGTCGGACCGGCAGTGATCGGGTTGGAGCGCCGATACTCGCGGCGCCCGGATAGCCAGCCACGTCGGGCAACGTGCGCCAGCCGGCGGATGCGACTCGTCTGCAGTGATGTCCTGATGATCGCGCCACAAAGGTAAACGAAATCTTAACTTTGCATCCACATCTCGCGCCTCGCGGCGGACCCGACCCCCAACTCTGGATTCGAGGCAACGACGCGCCTATAACGTCCCACCTCCGCCGTCGGCCGTTTCTGGCCGGCGGCAAGCATCGCGCCCCGCACACCAGCGACGAGACAACCGGGAAAGCACCATGGCCGGCCATTCGCAGTTCAAAAACATCATGCACCGCAAGGGCAAGCAGGATGCGATGCGCGCGAAGCTGTTCGCCAAGCTGGCCCGCGAGATCACGGTGGCGGCCAAGACGGGCACGCCCGACCCCACGATGAACCCGCGCCTGCGCCTCGCGATCCAGAACGCACGCGCCGAGAACATGCCGAAGGACAACATCGAGCGCGCCATCAAGAAGGCGTTGGGCGGTGACGCGGATACGTTCGAGCAGGTGCGCTACGAAGGCTATGCGCCAGGCGGCGTCGCCGTCATCGTCGAAGCCCTGACCGACAATCGCAATCGCACCGGCGGCGCGGTGCGGGCGGTCTTCACCAAGTACAACGGCAACATGGGAGCAACCGGCTCGGTCAGCCACATGTTCGCGCGCGTCGGCGAGATCCGCTTCAAGGCCGCCGCCGCGACGCCCGATGCCATGCTCGAGGCCGCCATCGAGGCCGGCGCCGA
>JBGSJD010000573.1:0-17839 GCA_041742195.1 Hyphomicrobiaceae bacterium | reverse complement strand
GACGGGGTTCTGAGCGAGCCGCCGTAGTCCGATCCGCTCGCGAGCGGCATCTGGCCGACCGCGAGCGCCGCCGCCGAGCCGCCGGACGATCCCGCAGCAGTAAGGACGGGATCGAACGGATTGCCGGTGGCCCCATAGACGCGGTTCCGGGTGTTGGCGCCGGCGCCGAACTCGGGCGTGTTCGTCTTGGCGAAGATGTTGGCGCCGGCCATGCGCAGGTTGGCGACGTTGGTGCCGTCGGCGTCGGGGATGTGGTCCTTGAACAGGAGCGATCCCCACGTCGTCGTCAACCCCTGGACGGGTTCCAGATCCTTGATCCCGACCGGAAGGCCGTGCAGCAGGCCGAGCGCGCGCCCCTTGGCAACGTCTTCGCCCTGTTCGCTAGCCGTGCGCCGGGCGAGGGTTTCGTCCGCGGCGACCACTGCGTTGATCGTGCCGTTGGTCGCGGCGGTGCGCGCCAGGCAGCTTTCGAGGAGTTCGGATGGCGCCAGCTTGCGAGCGCCGATCAGGCGGCGGGCCTCGCTGGCGGTCAAGTCGCAGGGCTCAGTGGCGGTGGGCTTCATGATGTGTCCCTTTGCTTGCAATCACGCGGAACGCGCGGGCACTGCGGTGCGCTCGCCGATGTCCCAGTAGATGCCGGCCATGAGGCCGGCCGCACTGCGCATCAGCGGCATGAGGATATGCTCGTCGGGCCAGTGCTGCGAACACGACGCATAGGAATGCGGCACCCAGATCGCCGGCATGCCCAACTCGTCTGTGAACACGTCGTTGCAGATCGAGCCGCCGGACGAGGGGATCACGGCCGGCGGGCGGTTCGAGGAGCGCTGGACCGAGCCGCGCACGAACATCGCCCAGGGGTGGTCCGGCTCGATCCTTGAAGCACCGAACGTGCCGTCGTTGATGGCTGGCGGCGGGACCACCTTCACGTGGTCGTGGCCGTGTTTCGCGAGATGGGCCTCGAGCGCCGGCAGGATGGTTTCCGGATCGGTGCCGGCGACGAAGCGAAGCTGGCAGTTGGCAACGGCGTTCGGCGGGATGGCGTTGACCGGGCGGCCCGGTGTTCCCGTCGTGAAGGCCAGGATGTTGAAGGTGTTGGCGGCATAGACGCGCTCGGCCGGCCTCAGGTCGGGCTCGCCCCACCATTCGTCGACGGTCGGGCCGTCGGCGCCTGGATCGATCTCGACGTCCGACAGCACGTCCTTCACGGCCTTGGACATCGGCGGGGCTTTCAGGGCCTCGACGAGAAGCTCGCCTTTCGGGCCGACGATCGAGGCGAGCGCGTGGACCAGGAGGAAGCCGGGGTTGGCAATGAGGCCGCCCCAATTGCCCGAATGATGGCCGCCTTCGCGCAGATCACAGACGAGATCAAAGTTCATGGCGCCGCGGCAGCCAAGCGCCAAAGTCGGGCGGTCCTGGCGCACGCGGGGGCCGTCGGAGGCGATGCAGACGTCGGCTGCGAAGTCGGCCTTGTTGGCGCGGACCAGCTCTTTCAGGCCTTTCGATCCGGCTTCCTCGCCGGTCTCGATCATGAACTTGGCGTTGAAGCCGAGCTTGCCGCCGCGCTCCTGCATCACGCAGCGAAGGGCCGCCATGTTGATCGTGTGCTGGCCCTTGTTGTCGGCCGTGCCACGGCCATAGAGGATGTCGCCGTCGCGGGCGGTCACCCATGGGCCCTTGCCCTTCGTCCACTGCTCCTCCATGCCCCGCACCACGTCGCCGTGGCCGTAGCCCAGTACCGTCGGCAGCCGCGGGTCCTCGATGCGGGTCGCGAGCAGCACCGGGCCCTGGCCGGATATCGGATTGTCGTAGATGCGGCAGGTGAAGCCCATGGCCTCGAACGCCGGGGTCATCTCGGCGGCAAGATAGCGGTGGCATTCGGCGAGAGCCGCCGGATCGGGGAACTTTTGGCTTTCGGTCCTGATCGCGACGCGCCGGGCCAGATCGGTCTCGAACTCCGAGGTGTCGACGTAGGTCTCGGCACGGCGCACCGCACCTGCCCTGGTTCCATTCGCTGGCGTGTCCGACATTGCAATCACACTCCGTATCCGTGCCTCGCTGCGAATTCATAGCATTCAGGCAGCCGGCTGGCGGTAGCGAAACCACTCGGCGCCACATCACTCGCCCTGTGGCGCATGGCTCGCATGACCAGGCCGGGGGGCTCTCGCCTTGGCATCGTCATCCGGTGTGGCCAAGGCTTGCCGCTCGAACGGACGATTCGCCCGGAATGCGGATCGAGAGCGAGGGCAATTCGTGGCATACAAGGACAATGACCGCACCGGCCCGTCGGCGGGCGGCGCCGGAACGATGGCACTCGCAGCAAGGAATAACGCCGTGGAGGCTGCCAGCAAGGCGCGCGCCAGCGATCCGATCGCGGGCATCTTCTGGGTGACGCTGGCGATGGCGCTGTTCGCCGGGCTGGCCGCCTCGTCGCGATACGCGATGTCGCTCGGCTATCATCCATTGCAGGTGGCATTCCTCCGCTTCCTTACGGCGCTCGTCCTCATGCTGCCACTGCTCGCCTGGCGCGGCACCGGACTCATGCGCTCGTCGGCGCCCCAGCTCTATGCGGTGCGGGCCGTGATCAGTCTCTTCTCGATGACGGCGTGGTTCTGGGCGATCGCGCTCATTCCGCTCGGCGAGTTGACGGCGATCGGCTTCCTGTCGCCGCTGTTCGGAACATTGGCGGCCATCGTGCTGCTCGGCGAGAAGGTGCGGGCTCGGCGGTGGACGGCGCTCGCCATCGGCTTCATCGGGGCGATGATCATGCTGCGGCCGGGCATGTCGCCAGTCGGCATGGGGCAGGGGATGGCGCTGTTCTCGGCGCTCGCGGGCGGCGTCATGGCGGTGCTGCTGAAGCAGCTCTCCGGACACGACGACCCGGACAAGATCGTCTTTCTCACCACGCTCATCATGACGCCGCTGTCGCTCATTCCGGCGCTGTTCGTGTGGAAGCCGCCGGGCGTGGAGCTGATCCCGGTGCTGCTCGTCATCGGGGCGACGGGCGTGCTCGGGCATACCTGCCTGATGCGGGGCTTCCGTGCTGCGGATGCGTCGCTGGTCCTCACGTTCGAGTTTTCGCGCCTGCCGTTCGCGGTCGCGCTCGGCTTCATCATGTTCGGCGAACTGATCGACGTCTGGACGTGGCTCGGCGCCGCGATCATCTTCGTCTCCGCCATCTATATCGTCCGGCGCGAGGCCCAACTCAGGCGCGAAGGGCACAAGACCTGAAGGCTGGGCGGCGGCGTCGCGCCTAGTCGACGCTCGTGACCTGCGCCGGGTCGTCGACGTCGACGTGGGTCTGGTAGTAGTAGAGGCCCGTGGGCTCGCCGTTCGTCAGGAAGTCGATGCGCTTCTTCAGGGCCACCCCTTCAACGGTGATCCGCCGCCCCCTGAATTGGTCGGCGCCCTTCATCCGATGCCGTGCCGCGCCACGAACGGCGACGGACAGGCAGCGCGGGTCGCGGTAGTCGATCTCGGAGCAGAGCCAGAGAATTTCGCCGTCATCGGCGGCGCTCCGCACCACGAAGCCGAAACGACCCGAGATGCCCGACTCCGAGGCTGCCGCCGCCGCTACGGCCGTGATGGCGTCCATGGCGGCTGTGGGGGCGACTGGCGCCAGAGGCGGGAGCACCCTGGCGATGGCCGCGACGACCTCGCCGGCCGTCGACCACCGGAGGTGCTGGCGGACAGACAGGAAGTATCCAAGGTCGTCTGATAGCGGCACCGTGCCCACCGACGCCGGCACGATGAGCTTCTTCGCCGAATGCGCGATCTGGACTTCCTGCAGGACGTCGGGGCTCCTGTTCGCCGCCTCGGTCAGCAGCAGGATCACGGCGCGCGACTCGCGAATGGCGGCCATGATCTGGGCCGGATAGGTCCGGCCAGGCGCGATGTCGCGCGGGGCGATCCAGCACGGATCGCCGATCGCTTCGAGAAGTTCGACCAGTTCGGCGGCCTTTGCGGCGCCGTCGCTCACCGCATGACTGACGAAGATCTTCATGGGTGAGCCTTCACGGGGTGCTTGCCTTCTCTCGAAACGCCGTTAGTGCGCCTGGGGCGCCTTCCGATCGCCACGCACGATACGGCGGCCGAGCGAGTGACGGTGCACCTCGGACGGGCCGTCGTAGATGCGGAAAGCGCGGACGTCGCGGAAGATTCGCTCGATCACCGTGTCGTCGGTGACACCCTTGCCGCCGAGGATCTGCATCGACCGGTCGACGACCCGGAAGATCGCCTCCGAGCAGATCACCTTGGCCATGGAGCTCGCGGTGGAGGCCTTGTCGCCCTGATCGAGCAGCCACGCCGTGTGCCAGATGGCGAGCCGCGAAATGTGGATGTCCATGGCGTTGTCGGCGAGCATGAACGACACGCCCTGGTGCTCGCCGAGCGTCTTGCCGAACGACATGCGCTCACGCGCGTACTCCGTCGCGATGTCGTGGGCGCGGACGGCCGAGCCGAGCCAGCGCATGCAATGGGTGAGGCGGGCCGGCGCGAGGCGCACCTGGGCATACTGGAAGCCCTTCCCCATCTCGCCGAGGATGTCGTCGCCCGAGACGCGCAGGTTCTCGATGTCGATCACGGCGTGGCCGCCCATGAAGCTCGAGTCCATGGTGCCGAGGACGCGGCTGATCTTGAACGCGGGGTTCGGCAGCTCGGTCATGAACATGGTGCAGTCGGCGGGGCCGTCGCCCGTGCGCGCCATGATGATGGCGAAGGCTGCGCCCTCGGCGCCGGTGATCAGTGTCTTCCGGCCATTGATCAGGAAACCGTTTCCGTCAGGCGTGGCGCGGGTCTTGAGCAGCAGCGGGTCGGCGCCGGCGCCGCCATCGGGCTCGGTCATGGCGAAGCAGGAGCGCACCTCGCCGGTCGCCAGCCGCGCGAGATACTTCTTGCGCTGGGCCGGTGTCGCGACCACGTCGAGAAGGTGAATGTTGCCTTCGTCCGGTGCATGGAAATGCAGCGCGATGGGGCCGAGAATCGAGTAGCCGGCGGCCTCGAAAACGACAGCCTGCTCGAAATGCGAGAAGCCCTTGCCGCCGAACTCCTCCGGCGAGTTGATGCCGAGCAGACCCGCCTCTTTCGCGGCCTGATTGAGATCGCGCCGCATGTCCTCCGGGATGCCGTGGTTGTCCCAACGGGGGTCCTTCTCAAACGGGATGATCTTCTCGCGAACGAAGGCAGCCACCTTGTCCCGTAGCTCGGCCAGCGGCTTCTCGATCTCGAAATCCATGGAACGATGTCCTCGTCGGTGATTGGGTTCGGCGCAGAGTAGCCCGCCCCCGGCCGCGATTGAAAGCGTGCAATCGGCGCTGCTTGAGCCATGTCAAACCCGACCAGCCGGGTTCCGAGGGCCCATCCTGCGGCGGGGGCTTGCCAGGTCGGCGCTGGCTGGCCACCCTTCACCCATGGCCATTCCGGAGGTTCGTCATGAAGATCACACGCGTGCTGTCACAAATCGTCCAGCTTCCCGCCGACGAGCCGCTCGCCGACGGCCCCGTGGTGGCAGGCGCCAAGCGTGATTTCGTGGTCGTGAAGGTCGTCACGGCGGACGGCACCGAAGGGCTCGGCGTGACGTTCTTCGGGGCTGCGATGGTCAAGGCGCTCCGGCAGGCCGTCGACGATCTCGGCGCGCTGATGATCGGGGCGGATGCGCTTTCCGTCGAGCGGATCGTGGCCAAGCTTAGGGACGCGGCCTCGAGTGCGGGTCCGCAGGGCGTCTTCACGCTGGCGCTGTCGGCGCTCGACATGGCGCTCTGGGATATCCGGGGCAAGGTGCTCGGCCAACCCGTGGCGCGTCTCCTCGGCGGACATCGGGACACGGTTCCGGCCTATGCGTCGGGCGCGCTGATGCGGCAGTTCTCGCTGGCGGAGGTCGAGAGATCCGCCGGCACGCTCGCTTCGCGCGGATGGGGCGCGATGAAGACACAGCTTGCACTGCCGGGGCATACGACGCCGGAGATCGAAGTCGAGCGCATCCGGGTGATCCGCGAGGCGATCGGCCCGGACGTGAAGCTGATGTGCGACATCAACCAAAGGTGGGCCGTCCATCAGGCGGTGAGCATCGGCCACCGTGTCGAGCCCTATCATCTGCATTGGCTCGAGGACGTGACGCGGGCCGACGATTTCCAGGGGCTCGCGACGGTGACGGCCGCTCTCAAGACGCCGATCGCCGGTGGCGAGTACGTCTGGGGCATCGAGCCGTTCCGGCAGATGCTCGAGCGGCGGTCGGTCGACATCGCCATGATCGATCTCGTGCGCGTCGGCGGGATCACGCAATGGATGAAGGTTGCCGGGATGGCCGAGGCGTTCAACGTTCCCGTCGTCTCGCACCTCATTCCGGAGGTTCACGTGCACCTCATCGCGGCCATCCCGAACGGCGAGATCGTGGAGTACATGCCGTGGACGGTCGGGCTCTTCGACGATCCCGTGCGCCCCGTGAAGGGCATGATGACGGTTCCATCCACGCCCGGGCTCGGTCTTCGGTTCACGCGTGAGATCGAGAGGGGTTTCGCGGCAGCCTGACGCGAAACCTGTCAGACGCTGGGGCGCGCCTCGCAGGTGGTCGGGCTGCTTGTGCGCCACATGCGGCCGTTCCAGAGATCGGCAATGTAGGGCGGGGTTTCGTCCGACCCGGTCGGCTGGGTGAATTCGTAAAGCTCGTAGCAGTTGGCGCTGATGCGCGTGACGCGGAAGCAGCCGCCCATGCCCGGTGGTGGGTAGGAGAAGCAGAACTCCCGGTCACGGACCCACCACGTGCCCTGCCAGTGGTTGCCGCCTTCGCGATAGTCGGTGGTGCCGTCGGATCGGATGGTCTCGGTCCAAGACCTATTGCTCGGGTAGAGCCCGGCCAGGCCTTCGCCCTTGAACGTCGCGGTGATCTCGTCCCCCGACATCCAAACGAGGCCGGAGCGATCCTCCTCGGCGTGCAGCACGCCGTCGGGGACGGTCAAAACGGAGGCCAACAGGGCCAGAACAAAAGCAAGGGCTCGCACGCGACAACTCCACTCGATCGGTCCCGGCTGTCGACTAGATCAAGGGCGCGGCCATGTCATGGCAAGGTCGTGGGCTCGGTCGCCCGGGTAAAACTTTCCGTGTAGTCGATCAGCCGGTCGACAGCGGCAGCGGCGTCGGTCGGACTGGCATCGGCGATAGCGCGGGCCTGTGCAGCATGAAGGCGCGCACAGAGTGGCAGATCGGCGGCAGTCCGGTAGTGCTGGAACCAGAAGCGGCGCGACTGGCCGGTGATGAGGCGCATGGCGCGGGCGGCATAGTCGTTGTGGGCCGCCTGCATGACGAGTTCGTTCAGCGCCTGATCCAGCCGCATGAACGCCCGGTCGTCGTTCGACATCGCCGCATTTTCCATGCCGTCGGCAATCTCGTGGAGGGCGCGACGCTGGTCAGAGGAGGCGCGTGCCGCGGCCTTGCAGGACAGCAGTCGTTCGAGCTCCCGGCGGACCTCGAGCACCAGCAACTGGCGGGTGGCGTCGGTCTCGGTCACCCGAATGCCCTTGCGCGGCAGGATCACGACGAGGCCTTCGCGGGCCAGCCGCTGGAGGGCTTCGCGGACGGGGGTTCGGCCGAGACCCGTCTCCTGGCAAAGCGCCTGCTCGGAAATGTCGGAGCCGGGCGCCAGCTCCAGCGTGACGATCCGCTCCTCGATCGCGTTGTAGGCGGCGTCGCTCATCGAGGCACACGCGCCTTCGCGTTGGCCGATCATGGCGCGAATTCCTGAGCGTTCGCTTTCAGGCATCGATCGTGTCCGCCGCCTAGAGGTGCCGTTCGACCACGGCCGCCGTTTCTGCCGATGGCACGACAGGCACGATCTCGAAGTCGGTGAGGTCGGACCAGGCGAGGATCCAGTCCTGCAGCAGGCGCGGGTCGTCGCACTCCATGAGCTGGAAGCAGCGATCGAAGTTGGCTTCGATCCAGCTGCCGACGTAGGTCAGGCCGCTCGGGGCCATGCGCCCCTTGTCGCGGAAGCGGGCGTAGACGGCCTTGGCGTCGCGTCCCTTGAAGTGCTCGATGACCATGAAGAGCATGCGCCGCTGTTCTCCCGCTCGATCCGATCAGACAGCCGTGGCGCGCGTCCGCTTGAGGCTCGCCTTCGACTGATATATCTGGGGCACGCGGGCGGCTCGGCGGTCAAGGCGTTCGTAGACAGTAGCGCGGAGGCGGCTCGATGCGGATTGCCATGCCCGACTGGACAGCCCTCCTGCTGTTTGCGGCGGCGCTGCTCTGCGTCACGCTCTACTGCCTTGCCGTTGCGACGCATTTTCCCGCCGCTCAGCGGACCGGCGCGCTGACCGGGCGTGGGGGCGGGTGGATCATTCGCGTCACCATCGTCACGGCAGGTCTGGCGGCCGCCGTCGCGGTGATCGGGGCGTTCAGGCACCTGCCGGGCTATGCGGCGGTCCTTGCGGGGTGCGCCGCCATCCTGGTTGCGCCTTTACTGCTGAAGCCGCTACCGGATCCCTTTATCGACGGGGCCGGCAGCCTGATCGTGTTTTCGGCATCGGGTCTGTTGCTGGCGCTGATCGCGCTCTGACGGCGTTCGGGGATACGCTCACGGTCGGTTTCGCGTCGCCGCAAAGTTCTGCAACCAGGTGTGTTGCGCCTTCATTTCCGGCACAGCAAAGCCGCGCGCCTCGGAGATCCGTTTGATCGCATCGGAAGCCGCATAGCCGCTGGCGATCAAGGTCGCGGCGACGAACAGCGGAGACCGGCCAAGCCCGGCGTAGCAATGGGCGGCGACGCCCTGTCCATCCCGCAGTCGCTCACGCACATGCTCGACCGCGCGGGCCACGGCATCGACGTCGCTCGGAATGCCGTGGTCGGTGATTGGCAGGGCGAGAAACTCGATGTCCGCCGCGGCCGCCCATCGGGAGGCGTCGCCCAGCCCGACCTCAAGGGCCTCACCGGTCTCGAGCATGCTGACGAGCACGTCGACACCGGTCGACTTCAAGGCCGCGAAGGAGGCCGCGCCGCGAGGACGCTCGACCACCGCGATGCGCCCGGCGAGGGGCGCATCGACCCAATACACCGGACCATCGTGCGGCATCGGCGCTCCCCTCGGTGATGGGCGGCACTCCGCCAGCCGGTCGTTCAGCTTGCGGACTTCGCGTCCTGGTACTTCTTTGCCGGGGCCCAGCTGCGCGGCCCGATGCGGCGGTGCTGCGGGGCCATCTTGGGTTCGACCCCGAGTGCCCACGCGGCATGCCAACCCCAGCGCAGATCGTCCATGAAGCCGCGCGCGAGCGCCACCATGTCGGCCTCGCCATCGGCGACGATCGCCTCGGCGTGCGCCGGGTCGGTGATGAGGCCCACCGCCATGACGGGAATGCCGGCCTCCTTGCGGATCGCGGCGGCGAACGGCACCTGGTAGCCCGGCTTGAGTTCGATCTTCTGTTTCGGCGAGTTGCCACCCGACGAGACGTCGACGAAGTCGCAGCCGGCGGCCTTCAGCATCTTCGAGAAGGCGATCGACTCCTCGATCGTGATGCCGCCGTCCACCCACTCGACGGCCGAGATGCGGATGCCGAGGGGCTTGCCGGGCGAAAGCACCTTGCGCATTTCGGTATAGATCTCGAGCGGCAGGCGGCACCGGTTCTCCAGGCTGCCGCCGTACTGGTCGTTGCGCTGGTTGGAAAGCGGCGACAGGAACTGGTTGAGCAGGTAGCCGTGTGCGCCGTGGATCTCGATCAGGTCGAAGCCAGCGCGGTCGGCGCGGATGGTCGCCTCGACGAAGGCCGCCTTCAGCTTCGTGATCTCGTCGAGGGTCATGCCGTGCGGCGTATGCCAGCCGTCGTCATAGGGAACGGCCGACGCCGACTTGGTCTGCCACGCGTTCTCCTTCAGCGACGTACCACCTTCCCACGGCTTCTGAGCCGATGCCTTGCGGCCGGCGTGACCCAACTGGATGCCGATCGCCGCCGTGCCGAAGCTCTTGCAGGCATCGACGACCTTCTTCATGGCCGCCTCGTTGGCGTCGTTGACGAGCGCGGTGCAGCCATGGCTGATGCGGCCCTCTAGTTCGACGCCCGTGGCTTCGACGATCACCAGTGCGGCGCCGGAGTTGGCGAGCGAGCCGAGGTGCTGCATGTGCCAGTCGGTCATGGTGCCGTCGACCGCCGAATATTGGCACATCGGCGCGACGACGATGCGGTTCCAGAGTTCGAGATCGCGCAGCTTGATCGGCGTGAACAACTGGCTGTTGGCCATGGGTGTTTCCTTCGGGACGGCGGGGGAGGGTTCCGGGCCGCGAACTGGATCGGCCCGGTGTCGTCATGCTCTCTGATTAGACGGTCAAGGGCGCCGGCGGCAAGCTGGATAGAGCGCCATTTGCTGGACCGGAGCGCCTGCAGAGCGGGCGCAACCGGCCTTGTGGACACGGTAACTCTTTTCGAGTAAACCACGCCCATGCCGGATGTCCGTGACACTACGGGCCGCGCCGGTGGTAATCCGTGGTAGCTCAGCGGTAGAGCAGCCGGCTGTTAACCGGCTGGTCGTAGGTTCGAATCCTACCCACGGAGCCATTTTTCTTAGAAAATTCAGGCTTTTGGGGTGTCGTCCGGGGTTGTCCGGGTCGGAGGCAGCTTGGTCACTGTCCCAAACGCATCAGACCACAAACCCATGTCATGCGTGACGAGGCGGGGCGGCTCGATCAGCCGGTGCGTCGCCGTTGTTTCGCCCAAGGTCCATTCGACGAAGCCCGAGCGGGCGAAGCCGCCGAAGTGCGTCTGCCAGCGCGCGATATGGACGAACGACGTTCCCGGCGACCAGACGATCTCGATCCCCTGCCACGATATGCGCCTGTAGACATGCAGGTGGCCGCAAGCGATCGCCCGGACGCCACCGTCGCGGCACGTTGCCAGGAACGCCTCGCGGGTGTCGAACGGAATAGCCGATGTCGTCGGCGCCGCGTCGTCCGGATCATCGACGAAGGGCGGCATGTGCATGAAGACCAGAACGGGCCGGCCGCGGCGCTCGGCGAGTGCATCCTGCAGGAATGCCCGCTGGTGACGCTCCTCCGGCCGGTCGCTTCCGAACAGAGACGTATCGAGACCGACGATCCGCCAACCGGCCCGATCCTCCAGCCACCAGTTGTCGCCGAAATGCCGGCGCCATGACGCGATCCGGGCGTCGGTCAGCGGCTGATCGAGGCGCGAATGGCGTGGCGCTTCGCCTATGTCATGGTTGCCCGGAATGATGCGCCAAGGCGTGGCAAAGCGTGACATTTCGGTGCGGGCGAACGTCAGATCCGGCTCGACAACCGGGCCATTGAACGACACATCGCCCGAATGGACGACGAGGTCCGGCGAGAGGGCGTCGACCTCGTCCGCGAGCGCACGGAAGTTGTCGAGGAAGTAGGCGTGCGTCGCCGACAGATGCGTGTCGGAGACCTGGATGATGCGGTAGCCCGCGTTCACCGTGCCCTGCAGTTCGGCCATGATGGGGTTCGACCTCACGTCTGCGGCTGACGGCGGAAGCATGCACGTTGCAGCGGGCTCCGCCACCCAGATATGCTTTGCGCTCTTTCTCTCGCTTGCAACGAAGGACTTCCTCATGGCGCTCCCTGCCGATATCCGCCGAGCCGTCCTGGCGCAGGAGCGCGACGTCGCCGGACTGTTCGACGAACTGCGTGCGGGCAGCCCGGATCCCAGCGGGCCGGGCGTCTGCCGCGACACGTTCGGGGCCGGCGAGCAGTTCGGGTATCGCGTCATCGAAGGCGTCGCTTCCGGGATGGGTCTCGAGCAACGCTACGATCATGCCGGCAATCTCTTCATGACGCTGCCGGGCACTGACAGACGTGCGCCCAGCCTGATGATGGGCTCGCATCTCGACAGCGTCGCGAACGGCGGCAATTTCGACGGCGCGGCCGGTGTCATCGCCGGCCTCGTTGCGATGCGGTGCCTGCAGACGCTCGGCATCCGGCCGAAGGTCGACGTCACGACGATGGCGATCCGGGCGGAGGAAAGCGTCTGGTTCGCCGTGTCCTACATCGGCTCGCGCTCGGCGTTCGGCGTGTTGCCGGACGGCGCACTGGAGGCGCGGCGCGTCGACACGGGGCGGACACTCGCGGAGCACATGGGGGAATGCGGGGCCGACGTCGAAGCTGTACGCCGGGGTGCTGCGTCGCTTGAGGCCAAGGACATCCGGGCGTGGGTGGAGGTGCACATCGAGCAGGCGCCGCAACTCATCGAGGCGGGGAAGCCCGTTGCGATCGGCACGGGCGTGCCCGGCAATTTCCGCTATCCCGACATCCGGATCGAGGGTGAGTGGGCGCACGTCGGCCTGCCGCGCCGGTTCCGACACGACGTAGTGCTCGCTGGCAGTGATTTCGCGCTCGGCCTCGACGAGATCTGGAAGGCCGCCGAGGCGAACGGTCTCCCCATGGCGTTCACGATCGGGCGTTTCCATACGGACGCGCGGGAGCATGCGCTGACCAAGGTCGCGGGCGAGATGTCGCTCAGCCTCGATGTTCGCGCCTACGACGCGGGCCACCTCGCGCGCCTCGAGACGGACGTGTTGGCAATGGTGAAAGAGATCGAAGCCCGGCGGGGGGTGACGTTCCATCTCGGAGGGCGGACGAGCGCTGACGTGGCGCCCTCAAATCCGGCGCTTTACGATGCCCTGACGCGGGCGGCCGTAACGGTTGGCATCGACACCATGCCGCTCGCGAGCCCGGCGTCACACGACACGGCTACGTTCACGGTTGCGGGCGTGCCGTCGTGCATGCTGTTCGTGCGCAATGCCAACGGCAGTCACAACCCGCACGAGGCGATGGAGATCAGCGATTTCCTCGATACCGCGACCGTTCTCGCCACGTGGCTCGCTGAGGCCGCGACGTGACCGTGCTCGTCCGTGAGCCCTATCGCGAGGTGGCTGCGGCCATTCTCATCGGGACGTGCGGGCGTCTCCTCCTGCAACGTCGGGACGATATTCCGGGGCTGCTCTATGCGGGCCAGATCGGGCTCTTCGGCGGGCATCGGGAAGACGGGGAAACGCCCCTCGATTGCGTGCGCCGCGAGCTGGAAGAGGAGACGGGGCTCGTCTTCCCGGAGGCGCGCTTTAGGCGGCTGGTCGAACTCCGCGCCAACTACGGCGGTAGTGGCGGACTCATGGGCAGCTATTTCATCGTCGACGGCGTGCCGATCGACGATGTCGTGGTGACGGAAGGTTCGCCGTTCTTGACCACGGTGGCCCAGCTGCCGGCGCTCCTCTCGCGCATGACGCCATCGGCGTGCTACGTCGCGCGACTCTATCTCGAAGCGCGACGAACCGCTGCCGGCTAGACGCGATCGGGGTCGAACCTGCCTTTGACGCCAGTTCCGTAACGGCGTAGCGCGCCCTCGGGACCGACGGCGTTCGGGCGCTGGAAGACCCAGTTCTGCCAGGCGGTCAGGCGGCCAAAGATGCGGGTTTCCATCGTCTCCGGCCCCGCGAAGCGCAGGTTCGCCTCCATCGCCGTCAGGGCGTCGGCTGAGAATGAGGCCCGCTCCTCGAGGAAGATGCGCACCTCGTCCGACCAGTCGATCTCGTCGAATGCGAAGGTGACCAGCCCCAAAACCTCGGCCGTCGCCGCATCGACTGGCTCGCCGATCCGGGCTTCGGCGGTCGTGCCGCTCTCTGGCTCGCCGAGAAAGCGGGTGGCGAGACGCGTCAGGCCGTTCGCCATAGGGTAGGCCCCGAAGTTCATCGGCGAGAGGGTCAGCGTGGCCGGCGGGCGGTTGTCGCCCTTCAGGCTGCCGTCGAGCATGTAGGCGCGGTCGGCAGCGAAGACGATCTCGGCGAGGCTGCCCGCGAAGCAGGAGCCCGGCTCCAACAGGGCAACGAGGCTGCGCGACGTGACGTCGATGCGCTTCATCACGCGCTTCCAGTTGGCGACGATCTCGCGGATGAGCCAATGGTCGCGGTTGGCCTCAAGCGCGGCGTCGCAGGCCATCGCCAGCGCCGGATCGCCCTGGCTGCGGAACACGATGGTGCCGAGCGCGGGTTCGTTGGTGCGAAGGTGCAGGATGGCGTCGTCGAGTTCGCGCGCCAGCCGCAGCGGATAGAACGTGGCGCCGAGAGCCTTGATCGCGTCCGCCGTTGCGGGCGGGGCTTCGCCGGGGCCGTCGATGGTTAGTGTCGCACGGTGACCCTCGCGGTCGATTTCGACCTTCAGGGCCGAGTAGCGGATCGTGTCGCCGTCGAAGCTGCGCGTGATCGGGGTCCAGGGTATGCCTGTTTCGCCGGACGGTCGCTGCGAGAGAGCCGCGAGGTCGCGGGTCATCGCCGCCACCTCGGCGTCGAGGCGCGATTGCGGCGCGATGCGGTCGACGAGGCGCCATTCGACGGCGCGCTTGCCCTTGATGCCTTCCTCGAGCGTGCAGAAGGCATCGGCGCGGTCGCGGCGGACCTTCCGCTTGTCGGTCACGCGCGTGAGGCCGCCCGTCCCCGGGAGAACGGCAAGCAGCGGCACCTCCGGCAGCGACACGGTCGTGTTGGCATCGTCGGCAAGGAGGATGCGGTCGCAGGCCAAGGCCAGCTCGTAGCCGCCGCCGGCCGCCGTCCCGCGAATGACGCAGAGAAACTTCTGCCCGGAGGTCTCGGAGCTGTCTTCCATGCCGTTGCGCGTTTCGTTGGTGAATTTGCAGAAGTTCACCTTGTGGGCGTGCGTTGCGCCGGCCAGCATCCGGATGTTGGCGCCGGCGCAGAACACCCGGTCCTTCCCCGATCTCAGCACGACGACCTTCACGGCGGGATGCTCGAAGCGGAGCCGTTGCAAGAGGTCCGACAGCTCGATGTCGACACCAAGATCGTAGGAATTCAGCTTGAGCTGATAGCCGTCGAAGAGTGTCGCATTCTCGTCGACGTCCATGATCAGCTCGGCCGTGTCGCCGGAGACGATCAGTTTCCAGTGGCGGTGGCTTTCGGGGGCGCACTGGAAGTCGATCATGCCCTTGGGGGTGCCCGAGTGTGCCACCGCGTCTGTCATCGTCGTGCTCCCGTCCCGCGAGTCTCGGGCCTGTTATGCCACGAGGGACGGGAGGTCGCGCAACGCCATGCTGTCGGATCGGACCTCAGAGGGTGTCGATGGTCGCGAGCAGGCGCTGGGCCCGCTCACGGGTTTCCGCCAGAGCCACCTCGCCCATCTTGTCCATCGTGCGATACATTTGCGCCATGCGGGGGTTGCCTTCGAAGCGTGTTCTATGGCGGGCGAGAAAGTCCCAGTAGAGCGCATTGAACGGACAGGCCTTGTCACCCGTCCGCTGCTTCACGTCGTAGTGGCAGCCACGGCAGTGGTCCGACATGCGCGAGATATAGGCGCCCGACGATGCGTAGGGCTTGGACGCCAGAAGGCCGCCGTCCGCGAACTGGCTCATGCCGATGGTGTTCGGGACTTCGACCCACTCGTAGGCGTCGGCGTAGACAGCGAGGTACCATTCGTGGACGGCAGCCGGATCGATGCCGGCGAGCAGCGCGAAATTGCCGGTCAGCATCAGGCGCTGGATGTGATGGGCGTAGGCTTCGTCGCGGGTCTGGCCGATGGCGGACCTGAGGCAGGCCATGTCAGTCTCGCCGGTCCAGTAGAATGCGGGGAGCGGGCGGGAATGCCCCAGCGAATTGAGGCCGACGTATTCGGGCATCCTCAGCCAATAGATGCCGCGCACATATTCGCGCCAGCCGAGGATCTGGCGAATGAACCCCTCGGCCGAGTTGAGCGGCACGGCGCCGTCTCGCCAGGCCGCCTCGGCTTTCCGGCAGACGTCCATGGGATCGAGGTGGCCGATGTTGATGTAGGGCGAGATGACCGCGTGATAGAGAAACCGCTCGCCTTCGAGCATGGCGTCCTGGAAATCGCCGAAGCGAGGCAGCGCCTCGGCGATGAAGCGATCCAGCGCCGCCTCCGCGTCGTGCCGCGTCACCGCGAACCAGAACGGCTCGAGCGTCCCGAAATTTCCGGAAAAGCGCGAACCGACGAGGTGGAGCACGTCGCGCGTGATCGCGTCTGGCGTGACGCGCAAGGGCGTCGGCATCAGCAGATCGCGCTCGGCGCGCTTTCTGTTCTCGGCATCGAAGTTCCAGCGGCCGCCGGCGGGTTCGTCGCCGTCCATCAGCAGGCCGGTGCGGCGACGCATGTCGCGGTAGAAGTACTCCATGCGAACCTGGCGTCGACCGTCGGCCCAGGCCTGGAACTCGGCGTGGCTGCACAGGAAGCGATCGTCCTCGAGGCAATCCACGGGCACACCCAGCCGCGTGGACCATGCCGCCATGTCTTGGCGGAGGCGCCATTCGCCAGGCTCGGTGACGACGACGCGGGCCGCACCCGTCTCGCGAAGGCCGCGAGCGACTTCGCTGGAAAGCGTGCTCGCTTCACCCGTTTCGTCGAGGCGACGATAGAGGACGCGCCAGCCGTCGGCGCGCAATTCCTCGGCGAAGTGGCGCATCGCGGAGAAGACAAACGCCAGCTTCTTCTTGTGATGGGGCACGTACGTCGCTTCGGCCCAGACCTCCGCCATCAGGACGGTATCGCGCTGGCGATCGGCGGCCTTCAAGCTCGACAGGCGGGGACTGAGCTGGTCGCCGAGCACAAGGACCAAGCGCGACATCGAATGACTCCGGCGAAGGGGACGACCTGCGGACGGCACGCCCGCGTGAACCTCTACGCGGTATGGCGGCTGGAGGTTCACCGCTGCGGCGCGTCAGGCCCCGGGCAGGCGAGCCGATCAGTGCGGTGCAGCGGTGGCGCCCGGCGATGGCGTGTCGCTCGTTTGGGTGATGTTGGCCTTGCGGCCAGCCCATCGGCGCGTCAGCACGTAGAACACCGGGGTGAAGATCAAGCCGAAGATTGTGACGCCGATCATGCCGGCAAACACGGCCGTGCCGAGGGTTTGCCGCAGCTCGGCGCCTGCCCCGGTGGCCCAGACGAGCGGGACCACGCCAAGGATGAACGCAAGCGACGTCATGATGATGGGCCGCAGGCGGAGGCGCGCTGCCTCGACGGCGGCGCTGTAGACATCGCGGCCCTGGTCCTCGAGCTGCTTGGCGAACTCGACGATCAGGATCGCGTTCTTTGCGGCGAGGCCGATCAGCATGACGAGGCCGATCTGGGCGAAGATGTCGTTCTCCATGCCGCGCAGGGTCAGGCCGGAGAACGCACCGAACGCAGCGAAGGGGATCGCGAGGATCACGGCGAAAGGCACGGCCCAGCTCTCGTAGAGCCCCGCCAGCACGAGGAAGACGAAGCCGATCGCCATCGCGAAGACAATGGGCGCGGCGCCCTCGGTCTGCTTCTGCTGATAGATCGCGCCGGTCCACTCGTAGCCGTAGCCGGACGGCAGCTCCGCAGCGATCGCCTCCATGGCCGCCACGGCCTCGCCCGAGCTGTAGCCCGGCCGGGCCTGGCCGAGGATCGTGGCCGAGCGGAAGACGTTGAAGCGCTCGATGTAGGGCGGCGCCTTGCGCTCCCGGATCTGTACCAGCGTCGAGAGCGGCACCATCGCGCCGTTCGCGGAGCGGACGTAGAGCTGGTTCACGGCCTCGGGCGTCGTTCGCGCGAAGGCTTCGGCCTGGGCGGTGACGCGATAGGTGCGTCCGTAGAGGTTGAAGTCGTTGACGTAGCTGCCGCCGAAGAACGTCTCGAGCGTACCGAAGATGTCGGAGATGGGGATGCCGAGGGTCTTGGCGCGCTCGCGATCGAGCTCGTATTCGATCGTCGGCACGTTGGCGTCGAAGAACGTCAGCACGCGGTAGAGCTCCGGCCGTGCGTTCGCGCGCTCGAGCACCTCGCGGATCACCGCCTCGAAATCCGCGAGGTCGCCGCCGCGGCGGTCCTGGAGCACGAACTCGAAGCCGC
>JBGSJD010000572.1:0-3474 GCA_041742195.1 Hyphomicrobiaceae bacterium | reverse complement strand
GCCGCCTCGCGCCGCAGGTCGAGCACCCCGACCCGGGCGCCTTCTTCCGCGAGGCGGCGGCAGATCGCGGCCCCTATTCCCCCTGCGCCACCTGTGACGATGGCCGTCCGTCCGTCGAGCCCGCGCATGCCTCGCTCCCTGCTGTCTGGTGCGGAGCTTGCCACTCCGCTTCCACGAGCAGGCTAGAACGCCGCGCCCCTGCTGCAAAGCCGGGAGCGCGCGCCGGGGGAACGGAACTGGCCGAGGACGTCGGCCGGCGTCAGCGGACGACGAGCACCGGGATCGCGGAATGCACGACCACCTGGTTCGCCTGGCTGCCGATCAGCAGCCGCGACAGCCCGCGTCGGCCATGGCTCGCCATGACGATGAGGTCGCAGCCCTTCTCTTTGGCCGTGGCGATGATGCCGTCGGCGGGATACTGGTCGGCCATGTGCACGGTCTCGCAGGTGACACCGGCCTGGGCGGCTTCCGCTTTCACTGCGGCAAGGATGTTGGCGGCGTTCTCGGAGGCGCCCTTTTCGTATTCGCCGACCGGGAAGGCCATGCCCATCTCGCCGGGAACGACCGCGGTCCACGGCTCGGTGACCGTAACGGCCGTGACCTTGGCGCCGACGGCCTTGGCCAGCGCAAAGCCCTGCGCGATCGCCTTGTGCGCGAGTTCCGAGCCGTCGGTGGCGATGAGGATGTTCTTGTACATGGCGTGCGGCTCCTTGACTGGCGCGCTGGATTTGTCGCGGCGACTATCGCGTGCGGCGGCCGCGATGGTTCTGACCTGGATCAATCGGGCCCGCCTCTATCAACGCAGCCGCCGGCCGATCGTTCAAGCCCGGATCGGTCTGCCGAGCCCGCCCGCGTTCATCCGACCACCCGTCATTCCGCTGCCTGCGCTTTCGCCTCGCGCCGCTCCTTGAGCCCCAGCCAGAGCATGGTCGCCATGACGATTGCCATCAGCGGCAAGGCCGCGATGTTGATCGCCATCCAGCCGGATTTCTGCTGCAGGAACCCGGCCAGCGCCGCCGCCGTCGCCGTCGTCGCATAGACGACGAAATCGTGGCTCGCCTGCACCCGTGACCGCTCGGACGGCCGATAGGTCCGTGTCAGCAGCGTCGATCCGCCGACGTAGGTGAAGTTCCACCCGAGGCCGACGAGCATGTTGGCGATGAGGAAGTTGGCGAAGTCGATGCCCGCGAGGTTCACGACGGCGCAACCGACCTGGATCAGCGCGCCGGTCGCGATGATCGTGAGCACACCGAACTTCTGGATCAGATGCCCCGTGAAGAACGACGGCAGGAACATCGCGATGATGTGCACCTGGATCACGGTAGCGCTGTCACCGAACTGGAATCCGCACGCGAGCATCGCAAGCGGCGTCGCCGACATGACGAGCGTCATCACGCCATAGCCGAACATGGACGACACGAGCGCGCCGATATAGGCCGGCTGCCGGATGATCTCCGACATCGGCCGTCCGCCCTCCGCGCTGTCGGTCTTGCTGAGGTCCGGAATTCTGAGCAGCTGCATCAGCAGCACGCTGAGCACGCCCGTGATGGCGATCGCGACATAGACGCCCATGAAGGTCACGGGGGCGAACCACTCGACGGTCCGTTTCGCGATCTCGGGCCCGAGGAAGCCCGCAGCGATGCCACCCGCCATGACGTACGAGATGGCCTTGGCCTTGTAGTCCTGCGGCGAGGAATCCGCCGCGGCGAACCGATAGTACCAGGCGAAGGCGGCCGCCGATCCCTGCAGCAGTGCCGAAACGCAGAGCAACTCGAAGCTCTGGATGACCATGGCATACGCCGCCAGCAGCCCGAACACGATGGCGAGGAACGCCCCGATCGTGAACCCGGCCCGCCGGCCGATCTTCCCCATCAGCAGCGAGGCCGGGATGGTCGTCAGCATGATGCCGGCATGATTGAGGAAGATGGGCAGCGTCGCCAGCGATTTGTCGATCCCGAGCAGGGAATGTCCCGCCAGCGGAGTGGTTGCGATTCCCATCGACTGCGTGCACATGAAAAGACCCTGGGCGATCGCGAGCAGGGCCACATTGCGGCGGTAGGGGTTCTGAACGGTGGCTGTCGCGGTCATCGGGGCTCCGGGTCGGGGGTCGGGCAGTAATGCATGTTTCGCGACGAGTAGAAAACGGGGCTGCGGCATCCTGCCTGTCGGCGGTGTGGGAGAAGGTCCTTTCGCCCATCTCCGCAACGGGGGAAAGACGTACTGGCCGGTCTGCGCAAGGGCCGAACCGCTCGGGTTCGCGTGATCGAAGGCGTCACGTGAGCATCCTGCGATAGGAGTGTCGATGCAACATGCCGATGAGCCGACGCTTCGCCGTCGGATCTACGAGATCATCGAGGTGGGGCGCGGAGAGACCTGGGCGAGCAAGGTCTTCGATTTCACGCTCGTCGTCCTGATCTCGCTCAATGTGCTGGCGTTCTGCCTCGAGACGGTCCCGAGCGTCGAGGCCGAATGGGGCGTCTGGCTGCGCTGGTTCGAGATCGCCTCGGTGATCGTCTTCACGATTGAGTACGCCCTCCGCCTGTGGACGGCGGTCGAGGTGCGCATGTTGTCCCGTCTGCCGCCGTGGCGCGCGCGGCTGACCTACGCCATGCGGCCCGTGCTGATCATCGATCTGCTGGCCATCCTGCCGTTCTATCTCGCCGCCATGTTCGGCATCGACCTGCGCGCCCTCCGCGTCTTCCGCCTGTTCCGCTTCCTGAAGCTGACCCGCTACTCGCCCGCCATCCATACGCTGCTGCGCGTCATCGCCAACGAGGAGCGATCGCTGGCCGGCGCCTTCGTTCTGCTGATTGCGGCACTTCTGTTCTTCTCGACCGGCATGTACTTCATCGAGGGGCACGTGCAGCCGGAGAAGTTCGGCACCATTCCCGATTCAGCCTATTGGGCGATCACGACGCTGACGACGGTGGGCTACGGCGATGTCGCCCCGATCACGCCGCTCGGCAAGATCTGGGCCTCGCTGACGATGGTCTGCGGCCTATGCGTCCTCGCCCTTCCGGTCGCCATCATCGCCAGCGGTTTCGCCACCGAGGTTGGCCGGCACGACTTCGTTCTCACCTGGTCTCTGATGTCCCGCATCCCGCTCTTCGCCGACCTCGAATCCGACGAGATCGCGCGTCTGATGCCGCTCTTGCACGCCAAGAGCATCTCGCCCTTCGTCGAGGTCATCCCCGACGGCGCGCCGGGCGAGGCGATGTATTTCGTGGCCAGCGGCCACATCCGCCAGACGCTGTCCGAGGATCTGGCGCACGACTACCGCGTCGGCGATTTCTTCGGCGTCGCCGCAATGCTGGAGGACGCGCGGAACAAGGGGTCCTACCGCGCCGTCACGCGGACCCGGCTCCTGAAGCTCTACCGCGATGATTTCCTCCAGCTCCAGGTCGCAGCCCCGCCGCTCGCCGAGCATGTCCGCCGCGTTTCCGGCGCGCGGAAGGCCCAGCTGGAGGCGCAGGA
>JBGSJD010000571.1:0-3625 GCA_041742195.1 Hyphomicrobiaceae bacterium | reverse complement strand
CCGCCGGGCGCCACCGCGATGATCACGACGCCACGGATACCGAGGCGCGCCGCCGTCTCCTCCGACGCGACCGACACACCGATTCCGGGCCGGACCGGCTTTCCGTTGGTGATGATCTGCGGCACGATCCGGTTGACGGTCGCGACGGGCACCGCGAAGCCGATGCCCGCATAGGAGCCGGTCTGCGAGAGGATCGCCGTGTTGACCCCGATGAGGCGGCCGGCGCTGTCGATCAGCGGCCCGCCGGAGTTGCCGGGGTTGATCGCGGCGTCCGTCTGGATGACGCCTTCGATATCACGCCCCGACTGCTGGGGCAGCGTACGGCCGAGCGCCGACACGATACCCGCCGTCAGCGTGCGCGAGAGCCCGAACGGGTTCCCGATGGCGAACACCGCCTGCCCGATGCGGAGCGTTTCGGATTCACCGACCGGGATCGGCTGCAGGCGGCCCGCCGCCATGGGCACCCTGAGTACGGCGATGTCGTGGTCCGGCGACCGCCCGACGACGCGGCCCTCGACCGTGTCACCGGAATCGAACCGCACATAGACCCGCGTCGCCGATGCGATGACGTGGTTGTTGGTGATAATGTGCCCGGCCTGATCCCACACGAACCCGGAGCCGGTGCCCCGCCCGACGGTTTCCTCCCCGAACGCCGAGCGCCGCGCCTGCTCGGTGAAGATGTAGACCACCGACGGCGCGACGGACTGGAAGACGTCCGCCGCCGTCTGCTCGAAGGCCGCGAGTTCGCCGCGGGGCGTCACCGTGCGCGCGCTGCGCTCCGCGAAGAGCGCCGTCTGCAGCAGGTTGTTCACGCCCCAGAGCACGACCCCCGCGACGAGACCGAACGCGACGAGCCGCCAGGTGCCGTTGGAGGAGGAGGTCGATGCCATGGTGTGCCGGGAGTGCCGCTCGATGGGTTGTTCGACGACTATATGGTTCGCCTCGGGGCAAGGAAAAGCGTCTTCGCCCGCCGGCCGCCAGGTTAGCGCCCGATCACGTCCGGCAGCGCGGCGAGGCTCGCGACGGTGTGCTGCGGCGCGCCACCGGCGGCGACCTTGGCCACATCGTGGATCCGCGGATGCGGCCGGTGGACGAGAACGGTCGTCCACCCCATGGCGTTCGGCGCGACGAAATCCTTCGCCGGATTGTCGCCGACATAGACATAGCGATCACCGGGTGCACCGATCGCCGACGCCATCTCTTCGAAGGGGCGCGGATGCGGCTTGAAGTAGGCGCGGTTCGGGCCGAGAGCATCGGTGAACACGATCCGCGCGAAGCGGGCCTCGAGCCCGAGCGCCGCCACCTTCTTCGCCTGCACCGCCTGCGTGCCGTCCGTGATGAGCCCCATGGGACCGTGTCGCTCGTAGTGGTCGAGCGCGTGCGCCGCATCGGGGAACAAGGTCAGCCGCGGCTCGTCGACCCGCCGATAGGCCTCGCGGAAGGCCGCGAGATGCTCCGGTGTGTGATCCGGCGCGTGCCGCTCGAGGATCACCTGGAAAAGCTGGCCCAGCATGCCGCCGTCGAGCATCTCCGCCATCTCGTCGACGACATCGCGGACGCCGAGCGTCCGCTCGGCCCAGCGCGCCGCCGACCGGAAACCCTCGATGGCGAAATCGCGCTCCGGATAGAGCGTGTCGTCGAGATCGAAGATCATGTGGAGGCGCGGCATATCACCCTCGTGATCGTGTTCGGCGGTTCGCTGATCACCGCGATGCGCCCGCGTGCCGCCGCGCCAGCGCATCGATCACGATCGCGACGTTGCGCCGGTTCGAGCGATAGAATGCATCGAACACCGGCCCGATGAACGGAATGGCCCCGATCGCGAAATCGACGCCGACGTTGAGCAACATCTGCGCCGTCGTCGCGGTGCCGAGTCCCAGCACCCGCGCCTTCCAGATCAGGCGCAGCCCGAGCGCCGCCCCGACGATGTCGCCGGCAATCGGAACGATCCCGATCACCGGATCCCAGCCGAAGCGGATGTCGGTTCCCGGCACCTTGAAACAGCCGTCGAGCCACGTCGCGTCGGCGATGAGCTGGTCGACGAGCCGAGCCGTCTCCGCGGCCGTCCCGTGGGCCGAACCAGATGCATCCGCTCCATCTGGCCCGGCCATCGTCGATCCGCCTCGTTCGTCACCCAGCACGTGAGGATGGCCCCGGAACGGCCGGGACCATCGAACGGGTTCAGCCCCGCCGCTGTGCCGCTCCGAGGGCATAGTTGCCGGCCCCCTCGCCGGCGATCTTGCCGAACACGGCGCCCGACGTGAGCCCCGTGCCGCCGGGATAGTTGTGATAGAAGAGCCCGCCGACGAGCTCGCCCGCCGCATAGAGCCCCTGGATCGTTTGCCCTGCGGTGTCCTCGACCTCGCAACCCGTCGTGATCTTGAGGCCGCCGAACGTGAACGTGAGCCCGCACGTCACCTGATAGGCCTCGAACGGCGGCTCGCTGAGCACGTTGGCCCAGTTGCTCTTGGCGACCGCGAGACCCTGCGTGCCCCGCCCGTCCTTGACCGCCGGATTGAACGGCACGGCCGTCATCACCGCCGCGTTGTAGGCCTTGATCTCCTCGAGACAGGCCTTCGCATCGACGCCCTCGAGCTTGGTCACAAGTTCCTCGAGCGTGTTCGCCGACACCTTGGTCACGCGCTTGATGCGATACTCGTCGCGCAACAGATGCAGCACCTTCTTGTCGAAGATCTGCCACGCCATCATGTCCGGCTGGTCTTTGATGACATGGCCGTACTTGGCGTAGGTGTAGTTGCGGAAGTCGTAGCCCTCGTCGACGAAACGCCGCCCCGTGGCGTTGACCATGATGCCGAGCGGATAGCTGTGCTTCTGGAAATTGTCGCCGACCGTGAGATCACCGAACGCCGGCGCATTGAAGTCCCAGCCGACCGCATGCCCGCTCGACCAGTGACCGTGCGGCATGGCGCCGATGTCGAGCGCCATCTGGATGCCGCCGCCGGTGTTGAACCGCGTGCCGCGAACCTTGGCCAGCTCCCAGCCCGGACCCATGTAGCGGCAGCGCATCTCGGCGTTGGATTCGAAACCGCCGCACGCGAGCACCACGGCCCCGCAGGCGATCTCGTACGTCCGGCCCTTGTGCCGCGCCTTGACGCCGATGACCCGGCCCTCGTCGTCCGTGATGAGCGACACGCCGGCCGTCTCGTAGCGGATGTCGACGCCCTTCTTCTCGGCGATGGCGTGCTCGCTGTCGATGAGCCCGTGTCCGCCGCCCCACGTCTCGATGCAGAGCCCGCCCCAGAACTTGTACTTGCCGTCGACCTTGAACGCCTGCCGTCCCTGGCTGGTCTGGAACTTGACGCCCTGCTTCTTCATCCATTGCCACGTGGAGAGCGAATTCTGCACGAGGAGGTCGCACAGCTCCTGGTCCGTGCGGTACCGCGTCATCCGGTACATGTCGTCGTAGAACTGTTCCTCGGTGTAGGTGCCGAAATCCATGTTGGCGACTTCGGCGTCGGAGAGATCCACGAGTGAGCGCACGTCGTCGACGTTGTTGTAGACCATGCGCGTGGCGCCGGCCGTGTACGTCGAGTTGCCGCCGCGCTCCTCCTTGGGTGCCGCCTCCAGCATGATGACGCGGGCGCCCGCGTCGCTGGCGGCGAAG
>JBGSJD010000570.1:0-3836 GCA_041742195.1 Hyphomicrobiaceae bacterium | reverse complement strand
GACCGTCGCCACCGGCCGCGCCACGCCGCTTGCCTCGACTGGCAGTTCGTGCACGCCGAGCACGCCCATCAGGGTGGTCGGCACGCTCGTGGCCATCGTGACTTCGACCTTGCTCCGGTCCGAGGCGACGATCACCCGATGCGGCAGCTCAGCGAGATCCTTCGGCAGATTGGCGGCAAGGAGCCGCTTGACCTGCCCTTCGATGACACTCTTGTCCTCGTATAGGTGGGCGCTCGCGGCCTGCGCTGCCGACGCCACTGCGGACTGGAGTGTCCGTTGCACACCGGAGGCCCGCCCATAGTCGATGGCCGCAGCCGTGATGCCGATCACCGGGATCAGCACGGCCGCGAAAATGATGGCCACACTCCCGCTGTCGTCGCGCCGGAACGCACGTCGCACATCTGCCGCACCGAACCGCACCACGGCTGACCCTCCTGGCCGAGACCCCTTCAGGGACCATAACCAGGGTGGGAGCGCTGCCCGGTTAACGGACCCTCGCGCGGCGACCGCGATCCATCGATGCGCTGAACGCCCACTTAACGACTGTCCCGTCCGGCACCACGGCTGCGGCTACGGCTGCGGGCGGCGGCGACTTCACACCGGTCGCTCGAGTGGATCGGTTCCCGATCCGCTGATCTTCGGGTCCAGCTTGCCGATCGCCTTCGCATCCTTGCCCTCGTAGTCGAGAGCCGTCAGCACGAGCCGGATGGCCTCGAGCCGCGCCCGTCGCTGATCGTTGGCGAGGATCACCGTCCACGGCGCTACGGCCGTATGCGTGAACCGGAGCATCTCCTCCTTGGCCTGCGTATAGTCGTCCCAACGCGCCATCGCAGCGAGGTCGATATCGGTGATCTTCCACCGCTTGAGGGGATCGTGCCGCCGCTCGTGGAACCTGACGAGCTGCGTCTCCTGTCCGATCTCGAGATAGATCTTGAAGAACCTGATCCCGTCGCGCACCAGCATGCCTTCGAACGCCGGCGCTTCACGCAGGAAGTCGGCGACCTGATCCTCGGTGGCGAACCCCATCACCTTCTCGACGCCCGCCCGGTTGTACCAGGAGCGATCGAACAGCACGATCTCGCCCTTGGTCGGGAGATGCGCGGCGTAGCGTTGGAAATACCATTGGCCGCGCTCGGTCTCGGTGGGCTTGGTCAACGCCACGACGCGGGCGTGGCGCGGATTGAGATGCTCCCGGAACCGTCCGATGCAGCTTCCCTTGCCCGCCGCATCGCGCCCCTCGAAGACAACGACGATCCGCTCGCCGACCTTGCCGGCGTGCACCTGAAGCTTGACCAGCTCGATCTGGAGTGCCTCGAGCTGCTCCTCGAAGTCTTCGCGCTTCAGCTTCTTCTCGTAAGGATAGCCGCCGGCCGAGAGCTCTGCGTCCGCGATTGCCGCCGGCAGCTTCGGATCGTCGATGTTGAAGGCCGGTTTCGCGGTCTTCTTCCGCGGCGGGGCTTTGGGGGAGTCGGCTTTGGCCATGCTTCGCTGATCCTCGCGAGTGGAGCGCACCTGACGTGTAGTCCCGCCCTGTCGGGCGCCTCGTTGCTCAACTTCTGATACAAAAGCTACACGAGAAACATGAGGTTGCCAGCGTTCGATGTGGCCTCGATCTTTTCCCGGCTACGCGCTGTCGCGCCATGCGCCAAGCCCGAAAGAATAGAGCCGGCGACGCCCAGATGGGCATCACCGGCTCTCACCCCCCGCAGGTGACTGCTTGCGCCGTCGCTTGACGGCGCTGTTCTTCAGGCCTTCGCCAGAACGTCGGAATCGGCCTTCGTCTCGACGTCGCCGGCCGGCTCGCTGGCTGTTGCCTGGACGGTGGCCGGGATGGCGACGCGACCACCTTGACCGGCTCCGCCTCCGCGCCGCGCCTGAGGCGGCTGGAACGCGCGTCGGGCATGGAATTCGCAGTAAGGCAGCCCCGGAACCTTGTTCTTGCCGCAGAAGTGGAACCCGGCGTCCTGAGGATCCCCGATCGGCCAGCGACAGCTGCATTCGTCCAGAGATTGGATCGACTTTCTCTCGGCCATAGGAATGTCGAGCTCTTCCATCGGCGCCACATACGGCTCCGCATCCTGGTAGAGCGCCCGCAACGCGGTATTGCCGACATTCGCGAACCGCGGCTTGGCCGCCGGCACGGGTCGCTTGGCCACCACCTGCCGCGTCCGGGGCCTGTGGCTTTTCATACGGGTTGTCGTCGCGCGCCCGGAGAGCCCGAGTCGGTGCACCTTGCCGATCACGGCATTTCGCGTCACCGCACCGATGCGGCCCGCGATCTGGCTTGCGCTGAGCCCCTCGGCCCAAAGCTTTTTCAGCAGCTCGACTCTCTCGTCGTTCCAACTCATGGATCGTCTTCCTCGCGAGAAGCGCGATGGAGGTGCGCAAGGCACACTCCAACCATCGCCGGCAAGGCGCGCAGCCCTCGACGCCGCGCGACGAACGCGCAGCAAGCCGTTGGGCCGGCCTCGAGCCGGTTACGAACGCAGACGGGACTGGACGCTGGGACTGGGCGACGGGAAAAACTGACTGGGCCGCCGTTTGTCGTGGCTTTGAATGCGAACAGATACGCGCCACTCGACAAAAGACACTTGACGCAATGGCAAATAACTAAAGGCCATATATCGTGTCTTCTGCCCCTATAAATACTATAGGCCGTTTTGGCTGCACAAGCTGAACCGGCTGCGATGGCTCAGACCTTTGCTCGTCCGTGACTTTTGGGCCACGACGCGATTCGCGGTTCGCTGTATGTTTTTGCGTAACCCGGGCGAGAACGGAATGCGGACTTGACGTGGCCGGAGTCCTGACTTCCGGGAGTACGCCGCCCGGCCCTCTGCCGCCAACGCCGATCGGGGCCGCATCGTCATGCGCGACGCATTGACACGCGGCTGGCCACGGCATTATCGTCCCGACGCTTGAGCCGCCGGCCTTGGCGGCTTTTTTCATTGGCGCCAGAGGTGCTCCACTCAGAGGACGGGAAAATGTCCGCGACTTCGCATTCGTCACACGTCTCGACCGCATCGCCATCAACGGGTCCGTCTCCGGCCGTGATGTCTACGTACGGCCGCCAGGACGTCGTGTTCGAGCGAGGAGAGGGGTCCTGGCTGATCTCGACGACAGGCGACCGGTATCTCGACTTCACCAGCGGCATCGCCGTCAACGCGCTCGGCCACTGCCATCCGAAGCTGGTCGCCGCGCTCACCGAGCAGGCCCATACGCTCTGGCACACGTCGAACCTCTATCGCGTGAAGAACCAGGAGCGGCTGGCCGAGCGGCTGGTCGACGTGACGTTCGCCGACTGCGTCTTCTTCTGCAACTCGGGCGCCGAGGCCTGCGAGGGCGCGATCAAGGTCGCGCGCAAGTATCATGCAGCTGGCGGCAATCCGCAGCGCTACCGCATCATCACGTTCGAGGGCGCCTTTCATGGTCGCACCCTCGCCACGCTGGCGGCAGGCGGCAACGCCAAGTACCTGGAGGGCTTCGGCCCGAAGGTCGAAGGCTTCGACCAGCTCGTCGGCTATGATCTCGACGCCGTCGAGAAGGCGATCGGTCCCGAAACCGCCGCCATCATGCTGGAGCCGGTCCAGATGGAAGGTGGCGTGCGCGTCATCTCCGACGACTTCCTGCGCGGCCTCCGCGCGCTCTGCGACAAGCACGGCCTGCTGCTGGTCCTCGACGAGGTCCAGTCCGGCATGGCGCGCTCCGGCAAGCTGTTCCACTATGAGTGGTCGGGCATCCGGCCGGACGTGATGGCGATCGCCAAGGCCATTGGCGGCGGCTTCCCGCTCGGCGCGTTCCTGGCCACGAAGGAAGCCGCGCGCGGCATGGTGCCGGGC